>JBJTIV010000241.1:0-5372 GCA_046095145.1 Planctomycetaceae bacterium | reverse complement strand
CGCGACATGACCGACGACCTCATCGCGGCGGTCCGCGACCTGCCCTCGGTCTGCCCCTACCTCCACGTGCCGGCGCAGCACGGCTCCGACGCGGTGCTGGCGCGGATGAAGCGGGGCTACACGATCGGCGAATACCTCGAGATGCTCGGCCGCATCCGCGCAGCCCTGCCCCACGCCGCGGTCACGAGCGACTTCATCGTGGGCTACTGCGGCGAGACCGACGCGGAGTTCCAGGCCTCGCTCGACCTCGTGCGGTCCGCCGGCTTCAAGAACTCGTTCATCTTCAAGTACAGCCCGCGGCCGGGCACGAAGGCCTTCGACCGCCTGCCCGACGACGTGCCCGACGACGTGAAGCGGGAGCGCAACCGCCTGCTGCTCGCGGCCCAGGAAGAGGCGAGCCTCGCCGGCAATCGGCGCTTCGTGGGCACCCGGCAGCGCGTGCTCGTCGAGGGGCTCTCCAGCCGCGACGAGAAGCAGGGCATCGATCTCGGCCCCGACGGCACGGCCCAGCTCGCGGGCCGCACGACCTGCGACCGGATCGTCGTGTTCGACGCGCCGACGCGGCTGGTGGGGCGGATCGTCGACGTCGACATCCTCGCAGCCGGAGCCTGGGCCCTGTCGGGTGTCGTCGCCGACGGGCTGGCCGACGCGGTGCCGCTCGACCTGCGGCTGGCGGGCGAGGAGCCGGAGCTCCACCACATCGCCCCGCCGGCGGCGCGGGGCCGCGCCGAGGTGTAGCGTGGCCGCTTCATCCCCGCGGTTCCCGGACGGGGCTGGGGCCGGCGCGGCGACGGCGTCCGACGCCGAGCGGCTGCTCGAGCCCCTCCGCGGCCTGCTCGCGGCCTGCGTTCCGCGGCTCGTGGAGCCCGACCGGGTGCGGGCGGCCCTGACGCGATTCGTGGCGGCCGCGGCGGATCGCGAGAGCGCGGTGGCCGCCCTCGTCGGCGACCCGCGGGCCGTGGAGACGCTGCTGGCGCTCTTCGATGCGAGCCCCCACCTGGCCGAGATCGCGATCGCCGACCCGCTGGCCTGGGAACTCGTCCGCGCGGGACACGGCCGGCCCGTGCGGCGGGAGGATCTCGCCGCCGAGGTCGATGCCGAGGTCGCGGCCGCGGGCGACGTGCCCGGGATCATGCGGGCCCTGCGGCGGTTCAAGCGGCGGCAGACGCTCCGCATCGCCTACGGCGACATCGTGGGCGGCCAGAGCCTGCAGACGGTGGTGCAGCAGATCTCCCACGTGGCCGACGGCGTGGTCTCGGCCGCGCTGCGGGCGGCGGAGCGGATGGTCGGCGCCCGCCGCGGGGTGCCGGTCGGTCCCGACGGTCGGCCGGCGACGATCGCCGTCATCGCTCTGGGCAAGCTCGGCGGCACCGAACTCAACTATTCCAGCGACATCGACCTGGTGTTCGTCCATTCCGACGACGGCCGGGTCGCCGGGCCGAAGCCAGGCACGAACCAGGAATTCTTCGAGCGGGTCGTGCAGGAGACCGTGCGGCTGCTCGCGGAACCCACGGAGCTCGGGGCGGCCTACCGGGTCGACCTGCGGCTGCGGCCGCACGGGACGGTCGGCCCGGCGTCGCTGGCGCTGTCCGCCATGCTCCGCTACTTCGACCGCGAGGGGCGGACGTGGGAGCGGCAGGCGTGGCTCAAGGCGCGGCACGTGGCCGGCGACGCGGCGCTCGGGGCCAGGCTGCTCGCCGACCTCGAGCCCTGGGTGCACCGCCGCTGGCTCGCGGCGACCGACATCGCCGGCATCAAGGCGCTCAAGCGGCGGATCGAGCGGCGGTCGGAGCGCGCGGGGACCGACGGCAGCGACGTCAAGCTCGGCCGCGGCGGCATCCGCGACATCGAGTTCACGATCCAGTTCCTGCAGCTCCTCAGCGGCGGCGACGCACCGCGCGTGCGCACGCCGAACACGCTCGAGGCGATCCGCAGGCTCGCCGAGGCGGGTTCGCTCACCGACCAGGAACGCGGGATCCTCGAGCGGAACTACACCCTCCTGCGCACGGTCGAGCACCGGCTCCAGATCCTCCACGACCGCCAGACGCACCTGGTGCCGGCCGACGCGGCGGCCTTCGGCAGGCTCGCCCTGCGGATGGGCTACGGCCCCGGCGCCGAGGCCGGACCGCGCCTGCGACGCGACCTCGCCGAGGCCACCTTCCTCAATCGCCGCATCCTCGACCACCTGCTGCACGACGCGTTTCCCGGGGAGCAGGCGCCCGAGCCCGAGGTCGATCTCGTGCTCGATCCGGCCCCGGCGGACGACCTCGTGCGGGACGTGCTCGGCCGGCACGGGTTTCACGACGTGGCCGCGGCCCATCGACAGCTTGCGGCGCTCGGCGCGGAGAACGTGCGGTTCCTGTCGGCCCGCCGCTGCCGGCACTTCCTCGCGGCGATCGCCCCGCGGCTGCTGGCGGCCCTCGGCCGCACGCCCGATCCCGACGCGACGCTCGCGACCCTCGCCGCGGTGGCCGACTCGCTCGGCGGCAAAGGCGTGCTCTGGGAGCTCTTCAGCGCGCACGAGCCGTCGCTCGACCTGACCGTCAATCTGTGCGCCTCGAGTCCGTTCCTGGCGCGGCTGCTCGTCGGCAATCCCGGCATGCTCGACGAACTGCTCGACAGCCTGCTGCTCGACCACCTGCCGGCGCCCGCCGAGCTCGACGCGAGCCTCGACGAGCTGCTCCGCGGGGCGGTCGACGCCGGCCCCATCCTCCACGCCTTCAAGGTGTCGCAGCAGCTCCGCGTGGGCGTGCGCGACGTGCTCGGGAGGCTCGCCGCCGACGAGACGACCGCCGCGCTCACCGCGATCGCCGAGGCGGTGGTGCGGGCCGTGGTGGCCCGCGAGCGGGCCGCCCTCGCGGCCCGTCTGGGCCGGCCCACGGCCGAGCCCGTCGTGCTGGCGATGGGCAAGTTCGGCGGCCGCGAGATGAACTACGCCAGCGACGTGGACGTGGTGTTTCTCTACGACCATGACGGTGACGAGGCGGCTTCCGACGGAACGGGCGGTGCCGCCACGACGCCTGCCCACTTCTTCGGCGAACTCGCCCGCCGCGTGGCGAAGGCCTGCAACGAGCACGGGCCCCACGGCCGGCTGTACGAACTCGACTCGCGGCTGCGACCGCTGGGCCGGGCCGGCTCCCCGGCCGTGTCGCTCGCCGAGTTCGCCCGCCACTTCGCCGCCGACGGGCCGGCGGCGGTCTGGGAACGGCAGGCCCTCGTGAAGGCGCGGGTCGTGGTGGGCGGCGCCGCCGCCGCGGCGCGCCTGTCGCGGATCATCGAGTCGGCCGCCTGGCACCGGACCTGGTCGGCCGCCGACGTGGACGCGATCCGGCTGATGCGGCACCGCATGGAGGAGGGAGCGCGGCCGATGAACCTCAAGCGCGGCCCCGGCGGGGTCGTCGACATCGAGTTCATCGTGCAGATGCTGCAGCTCGTGCACGGAGGGCGCGAGCCGCGGCTGCGGACGCCGGAGACCCTCGCCGGCCTCGAGCGGCTCCACGAGGCCGGCCACCTCTCGGACGGGCGCCATGCCGCGCTCGCCCGCGCGTACCGCACGCTGCGGTCGATCGAGGGCCGGCTCCGGCTCCTCGATGCGGCTGCGCGGCATGACTTTCCCGCCGCGGGCGACGACCGGCGGCGGCTGGCGCGGCTGCTCGGCTACGAGTCGGCGGAGCGGCTCACGGACGACGTGGAGGCGGTCACCGCGCGGACCCGGGAGGCGTTCGAGCGGATCTTCGCCGAGACCGCGTCAGGCCTGGCGTGACCGCCGCCGTTCGGCCCACAGTTCCCACACCAGCGGCAGCACCGACACGAGCACGATGCCGACGACCACGAGCTCGAAGTGCTCCTTCACCGGCTCGAAGTTGCCGAAGAAGTAGCCGGCGAGCGTGCAGATCAGGACCCAGGCCAGGCCGCCGACGACGTTGAAGAACAGGAACTGCGGGTAGTGCATCCGGCCCACGCCCGCGACGAAGGGGGCGAAGGTGCGGACGATGGGCACGAACCGGGCGAGCACGATCGTCTTGCCCCCGTGCCGCGCGTAGAAATCCTGCGTGCGCACGAGGTGTTCGTGCTTGAGGAACCACCTGTCGATCGAGAAGGCCCGCGGGCCGATCCAGCGGCCGATCGCGTAGTTGAGCGAGTCGCCGAGGATCGCGGCCACCGAGAGGAGCGCGAGCAGCGGGCCGATCCCGATCTTGTCGGGAAACAACGCGGCCATGGCCCCCGCGGCGAACAAGAGCGAGTCGCCGGGCAGGAAGGGCATGACGACGAGGCCGGTCTCGCAGAGGATGATCGTGAACAGCAGGACGTAGGTCCACGGTCCCCAGGCCTCGAGCACGCCGTGGAGGTGCTCGTCGAGTTTGAGAAACAGGTCGAGCAGGCCTTTGAGGGCGGTCATCGCGGGGCGCGTCCGGGGAGGGCCGACGAGTCTACCCCGGCGTCGCGCCCGAATGGGCGTCGCATCGCCAGGCAGGCCAGTGCCAGCGGCACCACGAGCGCCGCGCCCAGCACCCACTGCACGGCGTCGGCCCTCGCGCCATGCGCGCCTGCGAGGCTCCACGCGAGGGCCACGGCGAGATTGCCGGCGGCGGCCCAGCCGATGAATGTGCGGGCCGGCATGCCGGTGGCGCCGCCGAGGATGGCGACCGCTTCCGCCAGGAGGGGCAGCGGCCGCGTGAGTACCACGAGCAGGGGCCCGAGCCGCCGCTCGTGCCGCGCCAGGGCGGCCCGGTCGGCGGCATCGATCCCGGCGAGCGCGGGGCGGCCGGCGAGGCGGCCGAGCGCCCAGCCCGCGGCGGCGCCGAGCGTCATCCCGAGCCAGGCGCAGGCCGTGCCTCCGGCCACGCCCAGCACCGCGCCGCCGAGCGTGGCCACCACGCTCGACGGCACGGGCAGGAGGACGTCGGCGGCGAGCACGCCCACCTCGAGGGCCGCGAGCGTGGCCGGCGGTGGCGGCGGATCGAGCCGGGCGCCGACGGCGTGATCGAGCCTGGCGCCGACGAGCAGGAAGGGCACGAGCGGCACCGCGATCGCGAGGACGGCGAGCACGAGCAGGATGCGGAGCGTGCGCCCCATGGCAGACCTCTAGGGCAAGTCCGGCCCGGATCCACCGGCGGCCCAGGCGCGGGCCTGCGCGGCGAGGTCGAGGCCGACGTCGCCGCTCCAGGCGGCCAGGATCGCACGGCACACGGGGCCGGGCGCGCCAGGACCCACCGGCCGGCCGTCGAACCGCGTCGCCGCGAGCACGCAGCTCGGCGTGCTCGTGAGCAGGATCTCGTCGGCGGCCGCGAGGTCGGCGGGCGTGAGCGACGCCTCGCGCCACGGGATGCCGAGCCGCAGGGCGAGCCGCCGCGCGTGGCCGAGGCTCACGC
>JBJTIV010000240.1:0-6000 GCA_046095145.1 Planctomycetaceae bacterium | reverse complement strand
CCGGTTCGGCCAGGTGCACGCAGTTGAAGCCCAGGGCCGCGATGGCGGCGAGCGGCTCGAGCCCTGGGGCGCCGCAGGCCGGTTCGCCGCCGACGCGCAGGCCAGCGATCCGGAGGTGCGCGCGGTGGTGATGGAGGCGGCCCGGGCGCGGATCGTGGTGGCCTGGCGCAGCGTGCAGGGCACCCAGGTCGTGGCCCGCCGCTACTCGGGCACCGACGTGCCGGACGGCGCGCCGCCGCTGACGCTGCTCGTGCCGGGAGCGCCCGAGGCGCATCGGGCCTGGGAGGTGGCGCCCGGCGGCCTGCGGCCGCTCACCCAGCGGCGGGTGACCGGCGGCGTGGCCGTGACGCTCGACTCTTTTCTCACCCACGCGCTCGTGCTGGTCAGCGGCGACCCCGCCGCCACCGGCCACGTGCAGGAGCGGCTGGGGGAACTCGCACGCGTCGAACTCGCCTCCGCCCGCGCGCTGGCCGGCATCGCGCTGGCCGACTCCGCCGACCTGCTCGGCCGGCTGCCGCCGCAGGCCTTCAGCGGCCCGCCCCCCGGGGCCGCGGCGGCCATGCTCTCGGCCGCCAACGGTCTGGCGGCCGACGGCGAGGCGCTGGCCGCGGCCGAGCCGGGCGAGGCCGTGGCCCGGCTGCGCCGGGCGGCCGCCATCGCCGGACAGTTCGAGCGCCGCATCTGGGAAAATGGTGTGCGGGCCGACGGCTCGATGGTGGCCAGTCCGCTGGCCGTGGCCGACTCGACGCTCGCCGAGCAGTGGCGGTTCGTGACGGCCCGGACCGCCGCGGGGCCGGGCGGCGAACTGCTGGCGGGCGGCGGGATGGAGGGCATCGAGGACCTCTCCGGCAACGGCTGGCGGCACTTCGCCCTGCCGCAGGCCGAACTCAGGACCGCCGTCGAGATCGTGCGGCAGGCGCCCGCGTCGGGCTCCGGCGCCCTGCGGCTCGTCGCGTCTCCGCCCGACCCGACCGCACCCCCCGTGGTCGTGGAGACGCCGCCGGTGTGGGTCACCACGCCGCCCTTGGCCGTGCCGGCCGGCACGCTCGTGGAGATCACCGCGCGGGTGCGCGTGCCCGAGCCGATCGCCGGCAGCGTCGACGGCCTGCTCGTGTTCGACTCGTTCGGCGGCCCCGCACTCGCGGAACGCGTGGCGCGCACGAGCGAGTGGCGGCGGCTCGTGCTCCACCGGATCGCGACCGGCGACGGCGAACCCCTGGTGGTGACCTTCGCGCTCACCGGCCTCGGCACCGCGGAGATCGACGAGGTGTCGATCCGCCCGCTCGAGCCGGGCGCCGCCGGAAAGACGGCCGCCACGGCCGTGTCGACCACCGATCAGGTCCGCGCGTTCCCGGGACCGGCCGACCTGCTCGGCCCGCGAACGCCGGCCGCGCCGCCGCAGGCGACACCTAGCGGCCCCGCGTGGCCGGGCGCCAACCTCGGCTGGCCGAAGCTCCTGCCCTTCGGCCAGCCGTCCACCGCGCCGCCCCCGGGCCCCGGCGGCGGCACGATCGACCCCTTCAAGCGGGCGCGGGCGCAGCAGCCGCAGGCCGATCCGGCCGCGCCGTGAGCGGGCGGCCCGCAAGCGCGGCCCGCGCGGCGGCGTCGAGGTCGTGGAGCCGCCGGGTGACCTCGGCGGTGAGTTCCGCATCGTCGAGCGCGGCGATCTCCGCCGGCCGGAGGATGCGGCCGAACTCCAGGCGGACCCGGCCGGGCCGCGGGAAGCGGCTGGAGCGCGGCCAGCACTCGTAGGCGCCCACGATGGCCACCGGCACGATCGGCACGCCGGCCCGCTTGGCGATGATGGAGAATCCTCCCTTGATCTCGCCGAGCCGGCCCGTGGCCGTCCGCGTGCCCTCCGGAAACACGATCACCGCGGCCCCCTGCTTGAGCCGCTCGATCACCGCGCGCATGCCGGCGAGCGCGGAGGCCTCGCGCTCGACCGGCACGGCGTCGAGCGCCGTGATCACGAAGCCCAGGGGCTTGAACCGGTAGAGCGTGCTGCGGGCCATGCTCGACAGCCGGCGGTCGGTCGCCATGCCCAGGAGCAGCGGATCGAGGTGGCTCTGGTGGCTCGAGAGCACGAGCAGCCCGCCGCGCGACGGCAGCGGCTCGGCGAACCGGGTGCGCGCGCCGAACATCGCCACGCCCAGCGTGCGCGTGAGCACCCACAGCACCACGTAGAGCACCCGGCCGAACGCCGTATGGCCGCCACGGCGGCCGCGCGACGCTGCGGCGGCCGCAGCGGGACTCGCGGCCGGGCCCGTCATCGCGACGCTCCGCCGCGGGACCGCACGAGCGCCACCAGTCGCTCCACCACCTGCTCCCTGGAGAGACCGTCGGTCTCGAGCACCACGGCGTCGGCCGCGGGCTCGAGCTTGCCGATCGGCCGTGTGCGGTCGCCCTCGTCGCGCCGGGCCTGGTCGCGGGCGACGTCCTCGAGCGAACACCCGAGCCCGCGGGCGACCTGCTCGTCGTGGCGGCGGCGGGCCCGCTCGCGGGCCGACGCCGTGAGGAACACCTTCACCTCCGCGTCGGGAAACACCTCGGACCCCTGGTCGCGGCCCTCGGTGACCAGGTCGAGCCCCACGGCCCGCCGCCGCTGCCTGCACGTGAGCACCTCGCGGACGGGCGGCGCGTCGGCCACGGGACGCGTGGCCCGGGTGACCCGCTCGGTGCGGATCTCGGCCGACACGTCGCGACCGTCGGCCAGCACGCGGCCGTCGCAGAACTCGATCGCCAGGCCCTCGGCGAGCGCGGCCACCAGCGGTCCGTCATCGAGCGGCACGCCTCGCTCGAGCGCCACGAGCGCCACGGCCCGGTACATCGCGCCGGTGTCCATGTAGCACCAGCCGAGGCGGGCGGCCAGCGCCCGCGCGGCGGTGCTCTTGCCGGCGCCGGCGGGTCCATCGAGCGTGACGATCATGCGAAGCCCAGGTCGATCGCGAGCCATTCATAGGCCCGCAGAAACACTACGACCCCGCGGCCCTCGATCGCAACGGTGGTGCCTGGCCTGGGGCGGCCGTCGAGCTCGCGGGCCGTGGCGGAGGCCACGTCACGGGCCCACTCGAGCCGCACGCTGCCCGCCTTCCCCGCGCTCTCGAGGATGCCGATCCGGGCCCGGGCGATCCGGCCGTCGCGGTGCTCGACCTCGTGAACCGCCACCCGCACGTGGGCCGGGCCGGGCCGCGGCCCCGAGCCGGGGGCCATGCCGGCGAGCAGTTCGAGCGCCGCGTCCCAGGGCCGCTCCACGCCGACACCCACGGCCAGCCGCCGCGACACCGACTCTCCGCGGCCCGCGAGGATCGTGTCGAGCACGTGCGGGCTCGACCGATCATGCCACGCCAGGCCGCCGCAGAGGATCGCCACCGGCTCGGCAACGCCGCGCCGCGCCGCGGGCACGAGCTCCACGAAGTGGGGAGCCGTGAATTGCGAGCGCGACGTGGCCACGGACCGGGCGTGGATGCCGCGACGGATCTCGATGTCCTCGTTTTCATGCCAGGCGAACCGGCAGGCGACGTGGTGCTCGGCGAGCGAACCCCGCCCGCCTGCCACGACACTCACCTCCACGTCGATCAAGGCGAGCGGCTGCCCGGGCACGATGGAGAGCCCCTGCACGAACGTGCCGGCCTCGCGGCCGGCCGCGTCGAGAAGTCGCCCGCGGCTGACCAGCCCAGCCGCGCCCGACGCGGTCAGCCCGCGCTCGATGCGGTCGGCCACCATCCGGCCGTGGCCGTCGGGCCCGCGCGGGGCCACCTGCTGCGACAGGCGGTTCGGCCCGGCGGGCCGGCCGAGCGCGAGGATGCCGCCGCGCTCCGGGTGCACGCTGACCCGGATGTCCGGGGACTCGAGCACCAGCTCGTCGTCGCGCCGCGAGCCCGGCCACCATGAGGCGATCGATGAGGCGATCGATGAGGCGATGGTCCGGCCCAGGCCGAGCGGGTCGCCGCCCGGAGTGGCGGCGCCGCCGGAGCCGGCTGCCGCGGCGGGCGGCACGACCGGCCCGAGCTCGGCAGCCCGCGCGACGACCGCCCGGGCTGCGACTGCCGCGGACTCGACGGCGGCACCCAGCAGGTCACCGGTACCCGGCGGCGGCGTGGGCGGAAAGGCGTCGGGGCCGAAGGCCACGGGCGCGGCCGCCCCCGCCGTGCGGCGCAGGAGGTCGTCGGCCGCGACGAACGTGCCCAGCACGCGGCTCCACGCACCGATCCGCCGCACGAGGCCATGCCACTCGCACGCCGTGCCCGCATGGTGCGCCCACGTGACCACGGCCACGTGGTCGTGATCCATCGCGGCAGCCAGCCGTGCGGGCAGCCCGAGCACGTCGGCGGCGCTCCGCGCGTCGATCGGCGGCCGGGCCAACGCCTCGACCGTGGCCCCGCCGGAACCCTCCCAGCGCGCGCGACCGGCTCCGGGATCGGGCAGCGGCACCCCGTCGAAGGTGCTCCACACGGCCCCGTGGATGCCGAGCCCGGCGAGCACCTGCGGCACGAGCGCCGACCCACCCCCGGACTGCCGGGCGAACACGGCGGGCCGATGGCCGATGCTCCGTTCCCACGCCGCCGCGCCGGCCGCGACCGTGTCGAGGATCTCCTCGGGCAGGCAGGCATCGAGCGGCCTGTCCACGAGCGGTCCGCCACAGATCGCCGCCGTGCCGGCCGCGATCCGCTCGCCGAGAGCAGCGACCGCGTCGGGAACGCGGGCGGCGAGGGCCTCGATCGCCCTGCCCTCGGCGATGAATCCCAGCGGCACCGGTGAGGTGAGCTCGGCACCGAGGGTGCGGCCCGGCGTCGCCGCCGCCAGGAGCACGAGGTCGACGAGCCACGCATCGACCGGGTAATACCGGGCCCGCGTCGCCTCGAGGCCGCGATAGCACTCGGCCAGGCCGGCGCGGACCGCGTCATCCTGGCCCGCCACCGCAGCGGCCGCGGCGGACGTGGCCGCGACGGCCAGGTCCGTGGCGTCGAGCCGCGACTCCGACCGCATGCGGCGGGCCAGGAGGTGCGCGAGGAGCACGGCGAGGCCGAGCGCCCGGAAGTCGTCGTTCCAGCGATCCCCCGGCCCGGCCGCCGGCAGCCCGATGGCGGCCAGCGCCGCCGCCGCGATCGCTGCGGACCCGGCCCGGTCGCGGACCAGCACGGCCTCGGGCGGCGCGGCGTCGCCATGCGCTGCACAGCGGTCGTCCCACGTGCGCGGCACGATGCCCAGGAGTGGGCCGGCCGGGAGCGGCAGGTCGACGCTCGCCCACGCCGGCACGCCACAGGCCGCCACGAGCCGCGGATGCCAGGCGGCCGTCCACGCCGCGAAGAGATCGTCGGCCTCCGAATCGTCGAGGTGCGTCGGCAGGTCGTCGAGCGTGCGGCAGGGGAGGAAGACGACGCACCGCGGCGCGGGCTGTTCCGACGGGGGCGGAGGGGCCATGACCGCAGTCTAATTCAGGCCCCGATGCCGATCGGCCACCGCGGCGGCCGGCGTTTGACACCCCTCCTGCGCCGTTCGTAAAGTTCAGGTGTGCATGCGGTCGCGGCGCCCACGCGGCCGCACCCGCCGCCAGCCAGGACCGGCTCCCTCTCCGGCACCCCGCCGCCCACCCCGCACCGACAGGCCCGCATGGCCACCAGCCCGTACACGTGGGGCATCGACATCGGCAAGTGCGCGCTGAAGGCGCTGCGCTGCCGGCCGTCGCCGGCCGACCCGCGGAAGCTCGTCGCGGACGCCTTCGACTACGTCGAATACCCGATGCTGCTCACGCAGCCCGAGGCCGATGCGCCCGAACTCGTCCGCGCCGCGCTCGAGGAGTTCACGGGCCGCAACGATCTCGCCGGCGACCGCGTGGCCCTCTCCGTGCCCGGCCAGCTTGGACTCACCAAGTTCATCAAGCTGCCGCCGATCGAGGCCAAGAAGATCCCCGACATCGTCAAGTACGAGGCCCGGCAGCAGATCCCGTTTCCGCTCGAGCAGGTGGTGTGGGACTGGCAGCGGCTGCCGGGGGGCATGGAG
>JBJTIV010000239.1:0-9653 GCA_046095145.1 Planctomycetaceae bacterium | reverse complement strand
GGACTCACCAAGTTCATCAAGCTGCCGCCGATCGAGGCCAAGAAGATCCCCGACATCGTCAAGTACGAGGCCCGGCAGCAGATCCCGTTTCCGCTCGAGCAGGTGGTGTGGGACTGGCAGCGGCTGCCGGGGGGCATGGAGGAGGGAGGGTTCGTCCTCGACGCCGAGGTCGCGATCTTCGCCATCAAGCGCGACCAGGTCTACAAGTCGCTCGCGCCGCTCGAGGCCGCCGGGGTCGAGATCGACATCCTGCAACTCGCTCCCGTGGCCCTGGCGAACATGGCGATGTTCGACCAGCTGCCCCCGGTGGCCACGGCCGATCCCGACACGCCTCCGACATCGGTCGTGGTGGTGGCGATGGGCGTCGACACGACCGACGTGGTGATCACCAACGGATTGCGCATCCAACAACGGAGCATGCCGATCGGCGGCAGCACCTTCACGAGGGCGCTCGTGAAGGACATGCAGCTGACCTTCGCCAAGGCCGAGCACCTCAAGCGACACGCCGTCCGCGCCGAGGATCCCAAGGCCGTGTTCCAGGCGATGCGGCCGGTGTTCAACGAGTTCACCTCGGAACTGCAGCGCTCGCTGAACTACTTCACGGGCGCCGACCGCACGGTCACGATCGGCCGCGTGCTGCTGCTGGGCAATGCCGCGAAACTCCGGGGCCTGTCCGACTACGTGGCCAAGCAGCTGCAGCTCGACGTGCAGCGGCTCGACTCGTTCGCGGCGCTCGAGGGGTCGGCCGTCATCAACGCGCCGGCGTTCAAGGAGAATCGGCTGGGATTCGGCACCGCCTACGGCCTCGCGCTGCAGGGCGTGGACCGCGCGAGCATGAAGACGAACCTCATGCCGGGCGAGATCGTCCGCGACCGCCTGATCGCGGCCAAGCGGCCGTGGGCCGTGGCCGCCTTGCTCGGCCTGATCGCCGCGGCCGGCGTGAACTTTGCGGGCATGGTGCTGGCGTGGCAGAGCTACGCACCGGCGAAGTACTCGCAGGCGCTTGCATCGGCCGACCAGGCGACCGCGCGGTCGGCCGGGGCGGTTTCGGCGCTCGACTCGGTGAAGCAGGGCCAGGACGCGGCCGCCTCGTGGCAGCAGTATCTCGTGCGCGTGCAGGAGCAGCGGTTCCAGGCGCTCGAACTGATGCGGGCCATCGGCACCGTGCTGCCGAGGGACCCGGGTGACAAGCCGCCGGAGAACGTCGCCGATCGACACGAGATCCACGTCGACAGCCTCGACATGCAGTTCTTCCCGGATCTCGCCACATGGTTCGCCGGCGTGAAGGCGGACTGGGAGGAGACGAAGGCGGCGGCGGCGAAGGAGAAGCCGGAGGGCGAGCCGCCCGCACCTGCGGAAGGTCAGGTGCCGCCGGCCGATGGCGCGCCAGTACCCGAGGCGCCGGCTGATCCCGCTGCCGCGGTCGCCGCCGACGGGTCCGCCGCGCCCGCCGAAGGGCCGACGGGCCCCGGCTGGGTGATCCAGATCCGTGGACACCATTTCCACAACGAGGAACAGGGCAACGAGGGCGAGCAATTCGTCCGTTCGACGCTCGTGCACAACCTGCTTCCGGAGGGACCCGGGGTGGTCGTCGCCGCCGGGAAAGAGTCGGGGAAAACGCTGCCCGTGACGGAGGTGGGCATCTCGTATCCGGTCATCGTGGACTCCTCCGCCATCGTCAAGACACCGCTGACCGCCCCCGTGTCGCTGCCGGGAACCCGCGGGGCCAATGAGTCTCCGGCCGACGACGTGCAACGGTACGACTTCGCGCTCCAGTTCGCCTGGCAGCCCACCACGCCCGGCTCCGCTTCGCCGCCGCCCCAGGCGACCGCCGGCGCACCGGCCCCATAACACCGAGAACGCCGTGCCCCAGATTCCCGACCAGATTCGTCCCTACGTCGCCGTCCTGGCGAAGTATCACTTCTGGATCCTCGCCGCGCTCGTGCCGCTGGTGCTCTTGCCGCTGCTGTTCATGGGCACCGGCAAGATCGACAAGGAGATCGCCGGCCGCAAGCAGGAGATCGACGGCCGCGTGTCGTCGCTGGCCGGCGTCAAGGGCATCGCACCGCATCCCAACGAGCGCTGGGCGGAGGCCGTCGACGCCCAGACGCAGAAGATCCGCGCGGAGACGCTGGCCGAGTGGAAGCGATTCTGGCAGGACCAGGCGGCGCTCCGCGAGTGGCCCAAGCGGCTCGGCGACGACTTCATCAAGGCCATCACGAGCCTGAAGCCGGGGGGCAGCCTCAATCGCCAGATGCTCCTCCGCTACCAGAATCTGGTGCCCGAACTGGTCCGCACGCTCCCGGCACGCATGGGCGCCGACGACCTGATGGTCGAGGGGGCAACGCAGGCGGGCCCAGGCCCCGAGGGCATGCCCGGCTTCCGTGGTCCACTCGCCGGTCCGCCGGGCGGCGACTTCGGCCCGCGGCCCGGGATGGGCGGGCCGCCGGCGGCCGCAGCCGGTGGCTCGCGGGCCCTCGTGCAGTGGGCGCAGACCGATCAGGCGCGGCTGCTCGACTCGTTCAGATTCGACACGAAAGAGAAGAGATGCGGCAAGGACGTGATCACGACGGCCCAGGTACTCCTCGCCCAGGAGGAGCTCTGGGTGTATGGCGTCCTGTGCGACGTCATTCGGAAGCTCAATGCCGGTGCCGATGGCCCGTTCTCGGCGCCGATCGGGAGCGTGCTCGAGATCGCAGTCGGCTATCCGGCGGCCGAGGAGCAGGTCGGCGGCCAGAACGCGGCCCGGATCCTGTTGCCGTCGGCCAGCGGCGTGCCTGGCGGTGAGATGGGTGGGAACCCGATGCCGCCGGACATGGGCGCCGCGGTGGACATGCCGGGCATGGGCGGCGGAGCGCCCGCCGCACGGCCGCCACATCCTCGGTTCGGTACTGCATCATCGGGTCTCGGACGCGGCCCGATGGCCGGTGAATTCGGGGGCGAGGGCATGGTGGATCCCTCGGCCGCGCCAACGGCGCCCGAGGATCAGCTCCGGGAGTGGATCTACGTGGACTTCACCGGCAAGCCACTCACGGCGGCGGAACTGGCCACGGCTCCGGCGGCACAGATGATGCACCTGATGCCGTTCGTGATGCGGCTCGCAATGGATCAGCGCACACTCGACGCCCTGCTGGTCGAACTGGCCACCAACCCGCTGCCGATCGATGTCCGGCAGGTGCGCGTCAACCCATCTCAGCAGACGGGCGGCGGGCCGGGCCAGGGGGGTTTCGCCGATCAACCTTCCTTCGCCGCGGCCGAAGGATTCGGCGGAACACTCGGCCGCCCGCATGACGTGGTCGTCGAGCTTCGCGGCACCGTGGGCCTCGCGACGCCGCCCGATGCCAGGGTGCTCGGCGGCAGCGAGCAGGCAGCGGCCGGAGGTGGGCCATGAAGCTGCCGGGCATCAGTTTCAGCAAGGACGCCCTCGTGGCGGTCCTGCTCAAGCACGGCGAAAAGATCGTGGTGGCGGTGATCGGCCTGCTGGCGCTGCTCCTCGCCTGGAACGGCGTGTCGGCCCTGCGGCTGAAATCGGCCCCGGCCGACCGACGTCCCGACGCGATCGTCCGTCTGACCAACGAGACGATCCAGCATATCGACGCCGAACCGAATCCCCCCGCCGAGTCCCTGCGCCGCACGGGAGAACTCGCCAAGGCGATCGATCCTTGGCGAGCCTCGCAGGTGAAGGTGGCTGCTCCGCCCGACATGGCGCCCCTCAGCAGGCCCACGGTGGCCACCATCACCCTGCGCGGCGAGCCGCGGGTGTTTCCGATCGAGGACCTGCGGGCCGTTGTGGGCGTCGCCGTCGTGAAGGACCAGATGGCGGAGCAGGCCGCGACCGCGTTCGCGGCGCCGCCCGCGATGGATCCGTCCGGCATGCCGACCGGCGCGGACTCCGGCAATCCCGACTACGACGAGCCGGTGAAGCGGTTCGAGAAGCTCGTGCCCTGCGTGGTGCTCGTCGGCCTGATCCCGGCGGCCAAGCAGCGGGCCGAGTTTCGCCAGGTCCTGGCCGCGCCGGTCGAGGATCCCGCGATCGTCCAACAGGTGGACGTGCCACGCTGGGGCGACGTCATCGTCGAGCGGGCGACCGCCGACAAGCCGGACGACTGGCTGGCGATCCGTCCGCGGCTCGTGGCGGAACAGGGCGGCAGCAAGCCGCTCCCGGACCGGTTTCAGCTCGGCGCAGAGGAGTTGGCGCGTCAGGGAGGCGAGTCGAATTACGTGGCCGGACTGCCCCCACGGCTGTACCAGCCGTGGGGTCTCGACACCATCCATCCCTGGTTCCTCCAGCCGCGTCACAAATGGCGGCTCTAGCGCGGCGAGCAGATCGCGGAGACGCCGGTGCGGCTCGGACCTGCGGACTTTCGCCAGCAGTTCACGGACCACGTCGGCCACGAGGTCGAGCTCGTCGGCATGAAGTTCGTCGACAAGCCACAGCGGACCGAATCGCCCGACGCCGTCTTCATGAACGTCGCGTCCGCCGACGGGAAGGAGACGTTTCCGCCGCCCGACCCCGCGGGAATCGGCGGGGCTGCGCCTGCGGATCCCGCGACGGCGGCTGCGTTCCGGCCGGTCTTCGTGATGGGAAGTGATTGGCAGAAGAGGCTCGACATGCGCGGCGTGGCGACGTGCCACCTGCGCGTCGTCCCGTCGTTGAACGGTGGCGTGGCGGTCGCCCAGATCGTCGGGATCACCCCGTTGGACGCGGCCGGCACACCGGGCATCGAGCAGCGGGATCCGCGCAGCAGCCCGGATGTCGGCGGCGGTTTCGTCCCCGGCGGCGAAGGCGGAATGCCCCCGCCGATGATGGGCGGAGGGGACGGACCGGACGAAGGTGCCGAGTACCGACTCTTCCGCTTCGTCGACGACACCGTGGAGTTCGGCAGGGCGTACCGATATCGCGTGAAGCTCGAACTTGCCAACCCGAACTGGGGGCTCGATCCCAGACTGCTCGCCAGCCCGAAGTCGGCCGAGACAGAGTTGCTCTCGGCCGAGAGCGATCCCTCCGCGCCCGTGCTGGTGCCGGCCCCATACGTGGTGGCGGCACGCGATACGATCGACGGCGGCGCGTCGCCCACCGCGTCCGCGGATGAAGTCACGCAGGAGACGAAGAGGCCTGCGGGCCCCAAGCCACTGCAACTCGGCAGGGCGCAGGTCGAGGTCTCGTTCATCGGCCCCTCGTGGCTGCACATGCGGGGCAAGCGACCGGAACAGGGAGTCGACTACTTCGACTATGCGATCGAGCGGGTGATGCCGGTGGAGCCAGGCGGCTCGGTGCTCTGGAGACGAACGCGACGGGCGAAAGTACGGGAGAAGACGAGGCCCGATTCCCAGGCGGCCAAGGCGGCCGAGAAGCCCAGGTCGGCAGACCCGACATGGAAGCTGCTCACCTCCGCAGACGTGGGACGTGAGCTGATCGATTTCCGCGGTCGCCAACGCGTCGAGGGGGGCGCGGTTCCCGGAAAGAAGGATGCCGGCGCGACGGTGAGTGCGATCCGCGAACCGGTGGAAATGGCCTTGCTTCGCGCCGACGGATCGCTCGAAGTGGTGACGGCCGCCGATTCGCTCTGGCTG
The DNA here is from genome assembly GCA_046095145.1 of Planctomycetaceae bacterium. GTDB lineage: Bacteria > Planctomycetota > Planctomycetia > Pirellulales > UBA1268 > QWPN01. Next base: position 4,079 of record JBJTIV010000239.1, on the reverse strand, counting down.
CTCGATGCGTTCGAGAACAGCGCCGGCGGGATGCCGAGCCCCATGGGACCGGGCATGGGCATGCCCGAACGTGATCCCATTCGCTCCTCCAGGCCCGTGCCCTAGACAGAGATGACCGGTGGAACGGTGACGCGCATGCGACGAATTCGATTGCCGGCTGCCGTGGTGATCTGCACCACCTGTCTGATGCTGCAGGCCAAGGCCCAGGACGCCCCATCCGCAGCCAAGGCCTCGGCGGACAAGGTCGCGGCGGACGACCTGCAGAAGGCGACCGACGCCTTCGCGAAGGCCCTCCAGGAACGGGCGGAATTCGACGACGCCGCGAAGGCGTTCGTGACGAAGGTGGCCCTGCGGAAACTCCGCCACACGCCCGAAGTACGGCGGCTCGTGGGCGCCGAGAAACTCGAGACCGCGCTCGATCGCATTCGCGACACGCTCAGCGGGGCGAAAGGAGCGGACGCGGCCGTCAGCCAACGAATTCGCGACTCGGCCGCGGCCTGGCTCGCGGAGCAGGCCCGGTCCGGGGACCCGTCCGTCGCCGCGAACGCGGCCCTCCTGATCGGTGACCTGCGGGCGGATGGCAAACCCTGGGCGGACGGCAGCAAGCACCTCGCGGACCTGGCCGGCGATAGCAAGCTCGGTCCAACCGTGCGGGCGGCCGCGGTCGCCGGCCTGGCTCGACACGTGGACGACTTCGCGAGCAAGCCTCCGGTGCCGGCTGAATTCGGCCAAGCCGTCATGCCGGCACTCATGACGATCGTCGCGGCGCCCATCACGGGCACCGATCCGGCATCGCGGTGGCTCGTGTCGCGGGCGCTCGACCTGACCGCCAAACTACCGCCTGCCGCATCTCCGGAACTGGCGAAGGCTCTCGAGGGGATCATGACCGATCCGAGACGGTCGACGGATGAACGCGTGAGGGCGGCGATCGCCCTGGGTCGCACGGGTACCAAGGATTCGGGGATCGACGTGCCGCGGACCGTGGCTGCCGTACGGCAAGTGGCCGAAGACGCGTTGGCCGACAGCCTGGCGACCGCGAAGGATCGCGCGCTCGCCGCATCGCTGAGCAACACACCCCTGCCGAACATCCAGCCAGGGATGCCCGCCGAGATCGGTTCGTCTTTGCCTACCTATCCGCTCCATGAAGTGGAGGTCGAACGCGACGCCTGGCGGCTCCTCAAGCTCTCCGAGGCGATCGCGAGGCCGAAGCTCAAGAAGGACAAGTCGGGGGCATTGCAGGCGTCATGGAGCGAACCCGCGGATGGCGGCCTGTGTCTGCTGCTCGAGAACGACGCCGAGGCGAGAGATCTCGCCCGGCAGTTGCGGACGGAGGCCGAGGCCCTCGTCGCCAACCCGACGGCATCCAGGGTGGCCGAGGCCAAGGAGACGATCGCGACCTGGACTCCGGCGGTACGGTGAGCCGTCTGCACGCGCCGACGAGTGTGGCGCTTACTTCTTGATCAGCTCCCGCACCGTCATCCCCGACGGGATCATCGGCAGCACGTGCTCCTGGTAGGGCACCTGCACGTCGAGGATCGCCGGGCCGGGGGCGTCCACGAGCCGCTTGAGGGCCGGCACGAGATCCGTCTTCTCGCGGATCGTCTCGGCCTGCCAGCCGAAGCCCCTGGCGATCGCCACGAAGTCGGGGTAGCGGTCGCAGGGGGAGATGCCGTCGCCCTGGCCGCAGGCCTCGGGATGATCGACCGGGCCGAGGTAGGTGTGGGCCCGGTTGCCCTTGAAGAACCGGTCCTCCCACTGCACCACCATGCCGAGGTGCTGGTTGTTGAGCAGCAGCACCTTCACGGGGATCGACTCGGTGAGGCAGGTGGCCATCTCCTGGATGTTCATGAGGATGCTGCCGTCGCCGTCGATGTCGACGACGAGCGCCTCGGGCCGGGCCACCTTCGCCCCCATCGCCGCCGGCAGGCCGAAGCCCATCGTGCCCAGGCCGCTCGACGAGAGCCACGTGCGCGGCCGGCGGAAGGTGTAGAACTGGGCGGCCCACATCTGGTGCTGGCCCACGCCGACGGCCACGATCGTGTCGCGGTCGGCCGTGAGCTGCGACAGGGCGTGGATCGCTTCCTGGGCCAGGATGCCCGGATACGAGCGGTCGAACGAGAAGGGATCCTCCTGCTTCCACTCGGCGATCTGGGCGTGCCACGGGCGGAGGTCGGCGGCGGGCGGCTCGACCACCGTCAGCAGCTGCGTCAGCGACGCCTTGACGTCGGCCACGATCGGCACGTGGACGAGCTTGTTCTTGTTGATCTCGGACGGGTCGATGTCGATGTGGACGATGAAGCCGTGGCGGGCGAACTCGGCCACCTTGCCGGTCACCCGGTCGTCGAACCGCACGCCGATGGCGATCAGCAGGTCGGCCTCGTCGACGGCGTAGTTGGCGTAGACGCTGCCGTGCATGCCGAGCATGTCGAGCGAGAGCGGGTCGTCGCCGGGATACGCGCCCAGGCCCATGAGCGTCATCGTCACGGGGATGCCGGTCGTGCGGGCCAGTGCCCGGAGCTCCTCGGCGGCGTCGGACGCGATCACACCGCCGCCGGCGTAGATCACCGGCTTCTTGGCCCGCTTGAGGGCGGCGGCGACCTGGGCGATCTGCTCGGCCGGGGCGGCCCGCCGCGGCTCGGGCTTGTAGCCCGGCAGGTTCATCGCCACGTCGTAGTCGGGCACGAGTTGGGCGAGCTGGATGTTCTTGGGCAGGTCGACGAGCACCGGGCCGGGACGGCCCGTGGTGGCGATGTGGAAGGCCTCCTTCATCACCCGTGCCAGGTCGGCGGCGTCGGTGACGAGGTAGTGGTGCTTGGTGATCCCGCGGCAGACCTCCACCATCGGCGTTTCCTGGAACGCGTCGGTGCCAATCACGCTCGTGCCCACCTGGCCGGTGAGCACGACCATCGGAATGCTGTCGAGCTTGGCGTCGGCGATGGCGGTGACGAGATTCAGGGCGCCCGGGCCGCTCGTGCCCATGCACACGCCGGGTCTGCCGGTCGTCCGCGCATAGCCCTGGGCCGCGAACGCGCCCCCCTGCTCGTGCCGCGGCAGGATGGTGCGAATCTTGTCCTTGTAGCGCGTGAGCGACTGGTGGAGCGGCATGCTCGCCCCGCCGGGGTAGGCGAAGATCACGTCCACGCCGTGGCGGATGAGCGACTCGACGACCACGTCGGCTCCCGAGACGAAGGCTTCGGCGGCTTTCGAGGGACGGGCGGCGGTGGCCATCGGGGCGGCGACTCCGGGGGGACAGCTCGATCGAACCTTCAAACATACACCACGCCAAAAGCCGGGAAAAACCGGCTTCCGGCCCGGTGGTTTATGATGCCGGCCATGGCCCGCAGAGGCTCCGCGGAGGCGGGGCGCCGGGAGCCGGGCGACCGCCTGCCCGGCTTGGCCGAAACCCTCGAGTCGCATCGCGGGTTAGCCGAGGTCGTCGCCAGCGTCCGGGCAGGGCATGGCGGCTCGATCGGCGGAACCTGGGGTTCGGCGTCTGCGCTGGCCGTGGCCGCGCTGTCCCGCGCGGGACTGCCCGCGCTCGTCGTCGTCCTGCCCCCCGCCGCCGAGGCCGACGCCTGCGTCGCCGACCTCGCACCCTTTTCACCCGTGCCGGCCGCGCGGCTCCCGGCGCTCGAGGCGTTCGACGCCGAGGCCGACGGCGGCGGCCCCGACCCCGCCGAGCCAGCCCGCCTCGCCGTCGTCAAACAACTTGTCCCGGCCTCATCCACCTCCCCACCCACCATCCAGCGCCAGGCCTGGAGGGCCGGGTCGTCACCAGCCGGCGGAGGCCGGCCAAGCGACGGGCGGCAGGATGCCGAGCCGTCGCGTGAACCAGTGGCCGGGTCGTCACCAGCCGGCGGAGGCCCGCCAAGCGACGGGCGGCAGGATGCCGAGCCGTCGCGTAAAGCCGCCGCCGAGCCGTCGCGTGTCATAGTGACGAGCATTCAGGCTCTGCTGGCGCCACTGGCCGATCCTCGCGACGTGGCCGCCGGCACGCGGCGGCTGGTGGTGGGCGGGCGACTCGATCCCGGCGAACTCGCCGACTGGCTCGCGTCGCGCGGCTGGCAGCCCACCGACGC
>JBJTIV010000238.1:0-11650 GCA_046095145.1 Planctomycetaceae bacterium | reverse complement strand
GTGGCGATGGCTCGAACGCTCGGCATGACGCAATCCACTCCACCACGACGAGAAGACAGGTTCCGGACCCCTTGAATCACGCAATCGAGGCAAGGATTGGTCGATCTTCGAATCGTACCATCATCACAAAGCCTGGTTCCGCGCCGGGCCGAGGAGGCATGCGCGCCCCCCGGCCGCAGCCATCGCACTCAGTTCGTGCCGCGCTTCCGCCGACACAGGCCGCATGCTCCCGCGACCAGTCCGGCCGCCGCCAGTGCCGTCAGCGTGGAAGGCTCCGGCACGGCCGTCACCGTCACGCTGCCCTTTGACGCGACGTCGGTGACCCAGACGTCTGGCCCCTTCATCTGGAGGCCGTACTGAACATGCCGCGTGGGATCGCTGTTGGTGAGCAGCGAGATCGAGAAGGTTCCGGTGGTCGTGATCGTGGCCGTCTGCTCGACCACGGTACTGTAGTCCGGGGCGAAATCGCGGATGAACGCCTTGAACGTATAGTCGGTGTCCGGATTCGCGCCCGTCTGGAGCGTGAAACTATTCACGATGCCCTTGAACCGCAGGATCTTTCCCGTGTAGGTGCCGTCGGCAGGCTGTGAATAGAGGTTGGCCTCCATGATCTTGTTGCCGGTGGCTCCGGGGCCGCCACTGGGCGTGTACCAGAACGGATTCGTGTCGCCGATCGTGTTGGGCGTGAAGTTGACCGTGTTGGAATCAGGGAAGGAGGTGTTCAGGTCGGCGATTCCCCATCCCGATCCGAACCAATAGGCACCGCCGTTCGACGGCAAGTCGAAGACGTTCATGTAGCCGCTTGTCAGCGCAGCCTGACTGATCGTGACATCGACGATTTCGATGGCAAACGAACTCGGCGGAAGCGCCACACCGCACGCGATCGCGGCGGCGACGAGAAAACGGCGAAGACGTCGACTGCGAGGGCAGGCGAAGCGGTTCATGAGCGTTGTCCTTCTGAAGGGGTGCTGGGAGTGACGGGTGCCGGGAAAAGTCGGCCGGCGATGCGATTTGCAGCCGACACTGAGTGAAACAGTTGCAACACCCGTGCCGCAGGGGGTGAAAACCGAGAAAACGACTTTTTGTGCTGAAAAATGAGGACATGCTTGGTACGAGACCGACCGACTGGGCCCATCGCAGACACAGAAGTTTCTCTGAAACTACGAAACTGTTTCGCAGAAATGACGAAACTATTTCGCAGGAATGATGAAAAGCATCACCATCTCGGTGAGTCACAAACGGGAACTGTTTCGGCCAGGGATGAGCCGCCGCAGCCGATAAATCTGCGGACGACGAGGGGCGACGGCCGCCGCGGTCCATGGATTCCAGGGCTCCTCGCCTGGAACAGAACCAGCCGGCATCCCCGCCGTCAGGCGGGTCCAGAGGCGGCCCGCTTCGCGGCGAGCTCGGCCCGGATCCGCTCGCAGAGCGGTTCGTCGAGGCCGTAGGCGGTGAACAGAGCCGCAAGGCCGGCCAGGCCGACGGCCGGGATCAGGCTCATCATGAGCAGGATGCCCCTGATGGCCGTCGCCGACTGCTCCGCGTCGGGCACGTAGCCGCAGCGGTCGAGAATCATCCCGGCCGCCGCCGCCCCGATCCCCATGCCCGCCTTCTGGGCGCAGGTCGTCGCGGAAAACACGAGGCCCGTCGAGCGGGCGGCGAACTTCCACTCCGCGAAGTCGGCCGTGTCGGCGAGGAGCGTCCAGTAGAGCGTGGCGTTGACGCCCGCCGCCAGCATGCCGAGCACGTGGAACGCGAAGACGAGCCCGGTCTGGCCGGGCCGGATGACATAGAAGGGCACCGCGGTCGCCGCCACCACGAGCATGCTGCCGATGAACGCCCACTTCTTGCCGACGGCACGCACCACCGGGCGGGTGAGCATCGCGCCCCCGATCATCGCCAGGCCGCCGACGAGGAAAAAGGCCGCGATCCGGCCGTCGGACTCGGCCCAGCCCAGGTAGTTTCGCAGGTAGTAGATGCCCGCCGAGCCCCGCACCACCGCGAACGTGATGTTCACGATCCCCACCACGAACATCATCAGCCAGTGCGGATTGGCCAGGAGCATCCCCAGGTCGCGGCGCAGGCTCACCCGCTGCGCGGCCGGCGGATGGATCCGCTCGCGCGTCGTGAAAAACGTGACCAGGAACAGCCCCACCGCGGCGGCGGCGAAGAGGGTCACCGTGCGGCGGGCCCCGAGCGCCGGGTCGTCGCCCCCGAGCCGCGACACGAGCCACAGGAAGCTCGTGTTCGCCACGATCCCGCCCGCCTGCGCCAGGCCCATCCGCCAGGCGTTGAGGCTCGTCCGCTCCAGCGGGTCGTCGGTCATCACGCCGGAGAGCGCGCCGTAGGGGATGTTGATCGCCGAGTAGAGCAGCATCAGCAGGTTGTAGGTGAGCCAGGCGTAGGCGAGCTTCACGGGCTCCGCGGCGGCCGGCGTGGTGAAGGCGGCCACGAACACCACCGCCAGCGGCACGCACAGCCAGAGCAGGTAGGGGCGGAACTTGCCCCACCGCGTGCTCGTGCGGTCGGCCACGGCGCCCACGAAGAAGTCGAACAGCCCGTCGGTGGCCCGGGCCACGAGCAGCATCGTGCCCGTGGCCGCGGCCGTGATCCCGAAGATGTCCGTGTAGAAGTACATGATGAAATTCATCATCAGCGCCCACACGAAGTTGCTGGCGGTGTCGCCGAGGCCGTAGCCCACCTTCTCGGCGAGCGACAGCCGCATCTCGTCGCGCTGGGTCCTGTCGCGCTGGGTCATGTCGCGCTGGGTCATGGCCGGCTCCCGGGCACGGCCACCTCGAGGGCCTTGATCGTGGCCGTGCGGAGAAAGACCTCTGCGGCCAGCGCGGCCGGCAGGCGGTCGCCGGCGACGACCTCGGGATCGCGGTCGCCGCGGCTGACCGTGATCGACGCGGCCTGCGCACCGAACCGGTAGACCACCGGCACCTGGCAGAAGGTGAAGGCCAGCCCGCCGGCGGGAACGGGCAGCGACTGCGGCCGACCCGCCGCGTCGACGTAGTCGAGCCGGCCCGCGCCGGCGAGGACCTCGCCGGCGGCGAGCAACTCGGGCACGAAGCGGACGCCGCCCGACTCCACGACGACGCCGAGCTCGCCCAACCGCGTGAGCAACTCCTCCTTCACCTGGCCGGTCATGCCCGGCTGCTGCGCGCCGGCGTGACGGGGCGTGTGGGAGTAGGCGTCGGTGGGAAACGCGCCGTACTCGGCGGCGGTCTTCCGAAATCCGAGACCGTCGCGAATCCGGCGATACGCGGCCGCCAGCTCGTCCCGGGCCGTGCCGGATGCCCGCGCGTGGCACTCCTGCACCGCCACCAGCAGCTTGGCGACCATGTGCCAGTAGATGCTGCCGAGCCCCTCGAAGGCGAAGAAGGTGCCGCTGCGGCCGGTGAACTCGCGGTGGCGGAAGACCTCCTCCCAGAGGTCGGCGGCCGCCGCCCGCTCGCCGGCGGGGATGCCGCCGATGCGCTCGAGTTTCGCGAGCAGGTCGCGGGCGTTGTCGAGGTCGGCGTGGAAGTGGGCCGCGCCGTCTCGATCGACGACCACGACCCCGGATCCGCCCGCCTCGGCCAGGGCCGCCAGCCGCGGCACCCGCACCCGCCAGTCGGGCGGCAGCCGGTTGCGGTCCAGGAACGACGGCGGCGCGCGATCCGGCTGGAGCAGGTAACTCCGCTGGTCGGGCCGGTAGAGCGGACTCCGCTGCAGGGCGGTCAGCAGGGCCACGGCCTCGTCGTCGGCGAGCAGCCCGCTCGACAATGCGGCCACCTGCCCCTCGAGCATCGGCTCGAGCCGCCGGACGTGCAGCCGGCAGACGTGCGCGTCGTCGGCAGGGAGGCCCGGGGCGTCGGCCGGGACGAGCGTGAGCACGTTGTAGGCGTGAAACAGGCCGTCCGCACGGCGGTTGCCGCGGATCGTCTCGTCCACGAGGTCGATGCCGCGGACGATGAGCCCGCGAATCGCCGTGATGGCCACGGCAGTGGTCGCCCGCGGCGCAGCGGCGGCGTCGAACGCCGTCCGGTAGACGCCCTCGCGGTGCGCCGTCCCCACCGTGCCGAGCCGCTCGAACATCTCGGCGACGTCGCCGCCGTCGCGCAGCGCCACCGACAGGCCTTCCACGAGCGGAAGCGCGAGCGGCGACAGCCGGATCTCCTTGTCGGCCGACGCGGCCAGCAGCCGGTCGACGAACGCGAGATAGCGGCGAAGGTGGCAGGCCGTGACCACCGACAGGCCCCAGCCGGCCAGGGCGTTGTTGGCGTCGTTCCACTCGGGACGCTGCGTGTTGAGCCAGATGCCGCCGCCCGGCACGAGATTGGTCAGCTTGACGAGCGCCGGCACCAGCAGCTTCTCGGCCAGGGACACCAGCAACGGCTCCCCGTCGTCGGCCGGGAGCAGCCGCCCGTCGCCGCCCATCGTCGCGGCCCGTTCGAGGAGGCTGCGATGGACGGCCGTCTCGAACCGGATCGAGTGCCGGGGATCGCGACGCAGGTCCTCGAAGCCGACGATCCGATACGGCACGACGGCGTACGCGTACGCGGGGGCGTTGAGTTCCGCCGCGAGGCGGCCGGGCCAGAACCGCTCCTGGGCCTCGAGGAGCCGCAGCAGGTAGACGATCTGGTGGTCACCCCAGTAGCCGATGTGGCTCCACGGGTCCGCCGGGTCGGGCACCTCCCAGTCGATCCCCTCGCGGGTGATCCGGTAGGCGTTGTAGCCGTCGGCGGTCGTCGCGTTGAGGAACACCGCCACCATCGCCGGCAGCAGCGTCGGGTGGCTGTGGCCGAGGGCCTCCCAGTTCTGGAAGATGTCGCGCCAGTTGCCGGCGTAGCCGCAGACGACGGCGCCCGTCTCGTCATGCGTGCGGATGGAAAAGCGGTTCCAGGGACGGCTCGGGTCGCCGTGGCGGCGACCGAAGCACAGCGGCATGTACTCCCGCGCCAGCCGCGCGAGCTGCGGGTCGCCGCGCGACTCCGCCTCGGCCACCACGGCCTCGCGCTCGCGGCCGTCGGCGGTCTCCGCCCAGTCGCGGTGGCGCTGGATCACGCCGCGATTGCGGCGGGCGAGGAACGCGGCGACATCCCCCGGCGGGCAGCGGGTGCCGTCGGCCGGCAGGCCGCCCCGCATGATGTTGAAGAGCGCGTTGGACCGGTGGTGGCCCGTGGCCACGCGATCGGCCGTCGACTGCACGCCGTCGACCGACGCGATCCGGGTGCCCAGCCCGGCGGCCTCCCGCCGCAGCGAGTCGCGCAGGTCGTCGGCGAGCTTCCGCCCGTGCGCGAGCCGCTGGCGGACCGCGACCACGCCCGCGTGATCGAGGCCCGTGTCGGCCACCATGAACCATTCCCGGCTCTCGCCCGGCTCGAGCTGGAAGGCGTCGCGGGCGAGGTAGGCCCCGAACCGGCCCCGCGCGGTGGGCACCTCGCGCAGCGGCTGCCCGGCCGCGAACGCCGCCTCCTGCCCGTCGGCCGCGATGATCCTCGACCCCCGCAGCCCGACCGACCAGGCCACCGTCGCGCGGAGCGACTCGGCCGGCTCGGGACGATCGCTGATCGCGGCGTTGAGGACCGACACGAGCAGGCCCTCCGGCTGGACGAGTTCATGCCACATGTAGGCGGCGGCGAGATAGCTGAATCGCGCGTAGGTCTGCTCGCCCACGCCGGGCGGCAGCAGCCGGTGCCAGCCGTCGAGGATGTCGATCTGCCGCGGGCGATCGCCGATGTTCTCGACGACGGCGTGGCGGACGAGGCCGAACGCCGAGCTGCCGCCGAGCCGCCAGCGGCACCGCAGGCCGAGCCCCGCGTGGGTCTCCTCGAAGACGACGCTGCAGCCGTGTTCGTGCTTGGCCAGCAGCCGCGAGACGGCCTTTGCCGGCGGTCCCGCCGACCAGGGCTCCCACACGCGGCCGTCGACGCGGAGCAGGCTGAAGATGCCGCTGCTGCGCGGCTCGTGCAGCAACTGGTCGGCGGGCCGGTAGGGAAAGATCGCCCCGTCGGGATCCCGGCGGCCGGCCGTGAGGCCGCCGTTGCTGCCCGCGAACACCCACACGTCGCCGTCGCTGACGACGTTCATCAGGAAGGGGGGCAGCCGGCCCACGTCGCGGATGACGGCATGCGACTCCCCCTCGAGGGAGGCGATCTCGCAGCCGGAACCGGCCGGCCGTGTCGCCACGGCGGCCGCACCGGGATCAGGGCGTGTCGTCGACATGAAAGGGCCAGTTGTCCGTGGATCCCGAGCCGTGACCATCGACCACCGTCACGAACAGCCGGTAGCCGCCCGGCCGCCGCGGGGCCGTGACGATCGCCGTGCCCGCGTCGCCCCCGGCCGCGACCGCGTCGGCGACGGCGGCGGGAGGCCGCTCGGCATCGCCCCCCGTCCGCCGGTCGCTGCTCTCCTCGCGCACCTGCCACGTGTAGCGGAGCGGAGCGCCCTCCGGGTCGTCGTATTCCACGCGCACGCGGAAGGTCTCGCCCGGCCGCGCGTGCTTGGCCGCCATCGGCACGACGACCGTCCGCAGCACCGGCGCCCGGTCGGCCGGCCAGTCACCCGTCCAGGCCCGCGCCAGCGCGTCGGCCCGGGGCGTCTTCTCGCCGCCGGGCAGCAGGATGCCGAACCAGCTCTCCGTCGCCTCCTGCTTGCTCCCCCAGAGGAAGGCGTAGCTGCCCAGGCAGTGGCCGCGGTCCGCCGCGATCCGCTGCGAGGCCACGAACGTGAGCGCCGCCTTCTCGCGGCTGGTGGGCTCGATCGGCGCGCTCCAGTCGGTGTGGGGCGACTCCCAGGGCCCCGGCACGCCGAACTCCGTGATGCAGTAGGGCTTGTCCCATTCGGCGGCCGCCAGCTTGTCGCCGATCGCGCCCGCGTCGGCGTAGGCGTTGACGCCCAGGATGTCGATGCTCGGGGCATGGCGGCGGATCGCCGCGAGTTTCCCGGGCGAGACGTTCGCCACGATGGTCATCACGGGGTGATGCGGGTCGAGCCGCTTCACGAGCCGGGCCAGATGATCGACCTCCCGCCAGATGGCCGGCGAGTCGCCCGGGCCGCCCGGCCCCTCCATCTCGTTGCCCAGCCCCCAGGCCAGCACGGCCGGATGATCCTTGAGGCGGTTCACGGCCGCCTCGACCTCGCGGCGCTGCGTCTCGAGTTGCTCGGCGTCGCCGTAGTCGAAGCCGTGTCGCTCGTGGCCCAGCCAGAGGCCCACCGTCACGGTGATCCCGGCGGCTTCGGCCGCGTCGACGATCGCCGCCGCCGCGTCGGCGTCCCAGGTGCGGATCGCGTTGCCGCCGCAGGCCGCAAGCGTGTCCAGGGCGACCGTCCCGCCGGCGCCGCGGATCTGGAAGGGCTTGCCGCCGCGCATGAGCTGGAAGCCCGATGCCGCGTCGCCCGTGACCACCACCTCGACGGCCGCGCCGCGGGCCGATGTGTTCGCGGCGACGATGGCCGGGACCACCAGGCACGCGGCCGCGAGCCGCCAGCGAGTGGGCTGGAGCGGATGCACGATCATGGCGCGAGTGCCTCGTCGAACTCGAGCACCTCGAGCCGATCGGCGGCCGCCTGGGACGGCTTCCAGAACCAGCCCTTCTCGTCCCAGCACTGGGCGAAACGGTAGTCGTCCACGAGCCGGCGATAGGCGGTCACCGCCGCGGCGGTCCGACCGGCCTTCTCGTGAACCTGGCCTTCGATGAACAGGCACGTGCCCACGTCGTTGAGGGCCCAGGCATCGTGACCCTTCTCGGGCGGCAGGAAGTCCTCGAGGGCGGCCTGCTGGCTCGTGGCCTCGGCGGCGAACAACTCCCGACACGTCGCCGTGGCCTCGAGCGCATCCTCGAGGTCGCCGGTGCCGAGCGACTTCCAGGCCCTCGTCGTGAGGGCCTGGGACGTCACGGCCTCGTCCGCATGAACGAGGCCGCCCAGCGGGCAGACCGACCAGACCGCCAGCAGCGCTGCGGGCAGGATGAGGCGACGTGCCGACATGCGGGACTCCTCGTCAGAATCGCTCGGCCGGCCGCTCACGGCGCTCCGCTCATCGCCTCGCCGTCGGAGCGGTGCCCGAGTTGGTTGAAGGTTTCGATGTTGATGGAATAGTCGATCGGACGCACCGATCCGTCGGCGAACACCGCGTTGAGCACCGAGTCGTGGGCCGAGCCGGGCGTGATGAAGGTCGACTTCAGGCCCGCCACCTTCTGGATCGAGTCGCGATGCGGCCGGCAATAGGTGGATCGCACCGTGTCGAAGTCCCAGCCCGACGCCCAGCCCTCGTCGTCATCCTCGGGCCGCACGGTGTCGCCGCTCTGGCGGACCCGCTTCTCCATCACCAGCATCGTCTTGCTGGCGCCGTCGAGAATCTGGCTGATCTTGACGACCGGGTCGTACCCCAGCTGCGTGACCTGGCCGTTCTTCACGAGATAGCTGCTGCGGACGATGACCCCGCGAAACCCGGTGTAGGTCGAGCCCAGCTGGCTCGCCGAACGGGGGCTGAAGTCCATCGTGGTCGCTCCGGCACCCCAGAAGCCGTAGCTGGCGGCGCAGGCGCGGGTCGTGGTCAGCGCGTCGGCCTCGGGCGCCGCGTCCTGGATGCTCGAGGCGAAGAGCGTGGGGTTTTCGGAGCGGCTCGGTCCCGGCTGGACGGCCGCGTAGTCGAGCAGCCAGTACGTGACCGGCGAGTTGATGCCCTGCTGGGCCATGCGGGTGGGATCGGTATTGACGTACTTGGCCCCCGAGCGACGGGAGGGGCAGAAGTACGTCTGCACCGGCGAGGTGGCGATCTGCGACGTGTTGATGATGGTGTGAACCGAGGCCGCCTCCATGTAGGGGAGGATCTGGTAGGCCCACGACAGTCCCTGCTTCGCCGGCCCGAAGGGCTGACCACCCGACGAGTAGTCCTCGATCTTGGGATACGGGGCGATGCCTCCGCCGGGAAAGGTCTTCACGGCGTTCTCGAGTACCAGTGCGGCCAAGCCGACCTGGCGGAGATTGTTCGAGCAGCTCGAACGCCGCGCCGCCTCCCGCGCCGACTGCACGGCGGGCAGCAAGAGGCCGATGAGCACGGCGATGATGGCGATCACCACCAACAGCTCGACGAGGGTGAAACCATGGAGGGGGCGACGGAGGCGGCGACGGACCGCATGTCGGCGGGATCCCGTCGACGCGTCGCGGACACCCGAGGGATTCCAACCGCGGAAGCCAGCCATGAAACGCTCCCCCTCTCGCTGGGAATACCCGATTCCCCGACAAAAACGACGTGAAACGCCAACCGGAACTGTTTCAGGCGGCAGGGTATCCGATTCCGGGAACGGTGGCAAGTATTCGTCCGTGCGACGTCACCGGCGGGCTGCCCCAACCCCCAGGACCGCGACGAGGCCCACGAGCGCCATCACCGCGGCGGCCGGCTCCGGCACCGCGGCCAACGGCGGCAGGCCACCGCCGTCGGCGAGCGACAGGAGGCCGCCGGCGGGCAGGTACGAGCCCGTGCCGGAGAGCCCTGCGGCATTGAGCAGCGAGATGTCGGTCGAATTCACGACGCCGTCGTAATTGAGGTCACCCTCCCACCAGGCGGCTCCGCCGCCTGCCATGCCGTACTTTCCGCCGCCGTTGATCAGCGAGATGTCGGTGGAGTCGACGCGGCCGTCCAGGTTCACGTCTCCGAAGGCCGCCCAGGCCACGGTCGCCGCGCCCGTCGCGGATACCCGGTAGCCCACCACCGGTTGCGCAGCGGTGCCCGCCACGCCGGCGGTGGTGATGATGCCGCCGGTGCCCGACCAGGTGCCGCCCGAGCGGCCGGCGAGGAGGTCGGCCCGCAGGGCCGCCTCCGTGATGCCGCCGGGGGCGACATCGATCCGGCCCCTGCCGAGATCGAGCACGCCGCCGGTGGCCTGGTCCACGCTCAGGCCCGTCGCCGAGACCACGAGGTGCGAGGCGGTGGGCAGGGCCAGCGTGCCTCCGGTCTGCACGACCAGCGGGCTGGCCGCCAGGGCGTTGGCATGGGTGATCCGCACCGTCCCCTGGGTGACGCTCGTGGTGCCGGTGGTGGTGTTGGCCGCATCGAGGACGAGCGTGCCCGCGCCGACCTTGCGCACCGCGACCGCTCCGCCGATGGCGGCGTAGCCGGCGGCCGCCTGCGACTGCGTCCCCGACGTCACGTCGATGCGGGCCTCGCCGGCCTGCGCCCGGTACGCCCGCACGTAGTCCACCTGCATGGTGGCCGGGAACGGGGTGGACGAGTCGGGCGAGCCCACATAATTGCCGCCGACGGCGAGGTTCAGGAGGAGGTGAAACGGCCGGTCGAACGGGGCCGGATACGTGCCGCCGCTCGACCACCATGTGGTCTGCGATCCGTAGATGACGTCGTTGACGTACCAGCGCATCACCGGCGTGGGGGCGATGTCCCATTCGAGCGCGTAGGTGTTGAAGGCGGAGATCGACTGGCCGACCGGGAAGGTGTAGATGCTGCCGCTCTGCGTGTTGGCGGGCCACGCCCCGCCGTAGTGGATGGTGCCCTCCACGCGCGTCGCCTGCTGGCCGCGGGCCTCCATGATGTCGATCTCGCCCGAGGCGGCCCACCCGCCATACGCGCCCGCCTCGGGCAGCATCCAGATCGCGGGCCAGAGCCCTCGGCCCAGCGGCAGCGCCGCCCGGATCTCGAAGCGGCCGCCGGCCTGCGAGAACAGGCCGCGGGTGGTCATCCGCGCCGACGTGTAGGCGGAGCCGGCGTAGTTTTCCTTGAGCGCGGTGATCCGCAGCATGCCGTCGGCCACCGACGCATTCTGCGTCCGGTCGGTGTAGTACTCCAGCTCGTTGTTGCCCCAGCCGGTGAGGCCCCGGTCGGCACCGGTGCCGATGTCGAACGTCCAGCGGGCGCGGTCGATGGCGCTGCCGGCGAACTCGTCGCGCCACGTCATCACCGGATAGTCGGCCGGCGCCGCGCGGGCGATCGCCCCGGGCAGCACGGCCGCCAGGGCGACCGCGACGATTCCAGTGCGGGTCGGTCGCGGCATGACGTGGACGATCCGGCCGGCGTGGGTGCAGTCGAACAGGGCGCGAAAACAGGCGAGTACAACACTCGGCCTGCCCGGTCTACGACGATGATAGCCCGGTCCGTGTCGCTGTCGCCGAATCGGCACGGCGCGCATGGGTTTCGCAAGGCCCGAGCCCGGCTCGAACACGTTCGTTCTCGCCTTCAGGCCGCCGGCTTCCGCCGCAGAGTTCCCAGCCCCAGCAAAGCGAGCCCCACGCCGACCAGTCCGAGGGCAGTCGGCTCCGGGACGACGAACGCCTGCAGCGTGCCGAACTGCCCGTCGGCCGATGACATCGCCGCACCGAACGCCCCGCCGATCGTGCCCGGCGACAGGGTGGAACCGGGTCCGAACGTCAGGGAGCCCAGGACCGTTCCGGAGCCGGCGATGGTCTGGCCGCTGGGCACCGCGTAGCCGCCGCCGAGACCGCTGACGTCGAACGTCGCACCCGGGGCGACGCCCACGAGCAGCGAGTTGGCGATGGCCGCAGTGCCGGTGATCGCCAAGACACCCTGTTCAATCGACGTGGTGCCCGTGTAGGTGTTGGCCGCGTCGAAGATCAGCCTGCCGCCACCGGTCTTCGTCACGCTCGTGGCAATGTCGGGCGTGAGGGTTGGATAGCCGGCCTGCGCCTG
>JBJTIV010000237.1:0-2150 GCA_046095145.1 Planctomycetaceae bacterium | reverse complement strand
GGTTCTCCCAGGCGTGCGCCGGGTGCGGACGGAGGATCGGATTGCCCGGGTATCGTGTCAGTTTCATGGTCGCCGCACGCGCGAAGGCCGCCGCTCCGTCACCGCCAGACCCAGACGAACGCCGCGGTGAACGCCAGGAGCAGGATCGAGAGGGTGCGGTAGTTCTGGTACCAGGGCATCGCGGCGAGTTCGGCCGATTCCTCGGCGAGGAGCCGCGGGCTCCACAGGAACCGCGCGATCCGCTCTCGGTCGGGGGGCGCGGTGGCCAGGCTCGTGACCACGAGCACCGCGGCCGCCACGAGGAACACGACCGGCGGCACGTAGAGGAACGGGTGCCAGTCGGTGCGCGGCGGCAGCCTGCAGCCGGCGGCGAGCATCCAGGCGGCGAAGGCGACGCCCGAGAGCAGGGCGGCGAACGCGCCGGCCGCGTTGGCCCGCGGCCAGAACAGCCCGAACAGGAACACCGCCACGATCGGCGGCGCGAGGTAGCCGAGGAACGGCTGGAAATACTTCACGACCGACTCGAACTTCGCCACCTCCGGGGCCCACAGGGCGGCGATCGCGGCGATCACGAACCCGGCCACGTTGCCGACGAGCACCTTCCCGCGGCTCGTGAGGTCGGGCCGCAGCGTGGCCGCGAAGTCCATCGTCACGAGCGTGGCGGCCGAGTTGAGGATCGAGCTCAACGTCGAGATCATGGCGGCCACGAAGCCGATCACGACGAGCCCCTTGATGCCGTCGGGCATGAGGCCGAACACGAGGGTCGGGTAGATCTGGTCGCCCTTCGCGAGGTCGGGATAGAGCACGCGTCCGGCCACGCCGGGGAGCACCATCACGTAGAAGACCGCGAAGTTGAGCAGGCCCGCGAACAGGTTGCCCCAGCGGGCCTCGTTCACGCTCCGGGCCGAGAGCGTGCGCTGCACCATCGCCTGGCTCGTGCACCAGAAGTAGAAGCCCAGGAGCGGCAGCGTGATGATGAGCGCGGGCCAGGGCACCGACGGGTCGGGGGCGGGGCGGACGAGGCTGAGATTCTCCGGGGGCACGGCGGTCATCACGGCGTTCCAGCCGCCCGCCTTCGAAAATGCGATCACCGTGAGCAGGGCCGAGCCCGCCAGCAGCATCACCGACTGCACCATGTCGACCCACATCACGGCCGACAGGCCGCCCACGATCGTGTAGCTGGCGGCCACGGCGGCGAGGCCGTAGATCAGCCAGGCGAGCGGGACCGTGGGAAACACCTGCCGCATCATCTGGGCGCCGGCGTAGAGCGTGACCGCCGAGTCGAGGAAGGTGTAGCCGATGATCGTGACCAGGGAGAAGAAGGTGCGGCTCGTCGCGTCGTAGCGGCCCTCGAGGAACTCGGGCATCGTGTAGACCCGGCTCCGCAGGTAGAAGGGCAGGAAGAACCAGAGGAAGAACACGAGCACGACGACGGCGCCCGAGATCCCGTAGTTGAAGACGGAGATGCCGGTGGACCAGGCGTCGCCGGCCCAGCCCACGAGCGACGAGCTCGACACGCACATCGCGAGCATCGACAGGCCGATCACGGGCCAGGTCATGCCGCGGCCGCCGAGGAAGTAGTCCTCCGCGCCGCCCCGCCGCGACTTCGAGATGCCGAAGGCGACCGTCGCCACCACGTAGACCGCCATCACGGCGAGGTCGGTGGACGAGAGTCCGAAGTTCACGTCTGCGGCCATGCGGTCTGGAGGAGCCTTTCCTGGCGGGACGCGGCTCGTGGAGGCTCCCCCCGGCGCCGCCGGGACTGCACCTAGATCATGCCGCCAGACCGCGGGATGCTACGGAAAACGAGCGGAGCGATTCGTGTCGCACGTTTATGCGATGCCGGGTTCGACGGTTCTGTCGAATCCGCACGTTCATCGGCAAAACAGGCCATCGCGAGGCGTGGCTCTCGTTCATCGTTCGCGCTCGGGCGGAATGCAGGATACGGGGAGTCGCGATATGTTGAGGAGAGTGACGTCGTGGGTCGGGGGAGGCGTTTGATTTCATGAGTCTTCGGCGGGAGATCTCATCCATGGCGGGGCGGGTGCTTCGTGCGGCGGCGGTGGTCGCGCTCGCGTTCCTCGCGATGCCGTTGCAGGCGGCCACGTACACGTGGAACGTCACGACGGGCACGTGGACCACGACGACGG
>JBJTIV010000236.1:0-3296 GCA_046095145.1 Planctomycetaceae bacterium | reverse complement strand
CCGTCCGACGGCGACGCTCGGGGCACATCAGTTTGGGCGGGCTGCCTCCTTGAGGATCAGCATGTCCAAGGCCTGGTCCGCCACAAGCTTCTTCAGCCTCGAGTTCTCCTTCTGGAGCTCTTGAAGCTGCTTGGCCATCTTCGGATCCATGCCGCCAAACTTCGTCCGCCAAGGGAGTACGTCTGCTGGCTGATACCAAGCCGTCGGCAGACGTCGGGCACGTTCGTGCCCTTCCCAAGGTCCAGGTCAGCCTGCCGAAGCAGGCCCACGATCTGCTCTGTACTGCGTCGCTTCTTCATCCGAGAACCCTTTCCAGCCCCAGCCGGGGCACGAGGATTCTCTCACAAGACCTGGGTCAGGATTTGGGGAGGGGGTCACCGCGACTGCCGGGAGGCCTGTTTGATCGTGTCGCACGACCGCGCCTTCCTCGGCGCCACCTGCGATCGCACGCTCGACCTCTCCCGCGGCCGGCTCTCGATGTTTCCGGGCAAGGTCGACGCCTTCCTCGCCCACCAGGCCGAGCGGCGGCTCCACGCCGAGCGGGCCAACGCCGCCGTGCTGGCCCGCAAGCGCGACCTCGAGGACTTCATCGCGCGGAACCGGGCCCGGGCCTCGACCGCGTCGCGGGCCAAGTCGAAGAGCAAGGAGCTCGAGCGGCTGGAGTTCGCAGACATCGCCGCCGACGAGCCGACCGTCGCGATCCGCTGCCCGATCGTGCAGCCGCGGCAGGGTCCGGCCGTCCGCTGCCGCAGCCTCGCCATCGGCTATCCCGGCGCCACCGTGGCGTCCGGCATCGACGTGGAGATCGCCCACGGCTCGCGGGCGGCGATCGTGGGCGACAACGGCCAGGGCAAGACGACCTTCCTGCGGACGCTCGTCGAGTCGCTGTCCCCGCTCTCGGGCCACGTGAAGTGGGGCTACGGCTGCGAGATCGGCATCTACGCCCAGCACGTCTACACGAGCCTGCCCGAGGGCGACACGGTGCTGGGCTATCTCGAGCGGGCCGCCGCCGTGGGGGTGAAGTCGCAGCGGATCCTCGACGTGGCCGGCGCCATGCTCTTCCGGGGCAAGGCGGTCGAGAAGCGGGTGAGCGTGCTCTCCGGCGGCGAGCGGGCCCGGCTGTGCCTCGCGGGGCTGCTCCTGGGGTCGAGCAACGTGCTCGTGCTCGACGAGCCGGGCAACCACCTCGACGTGGAGACGGTCGACGCCCTGGCGCAGGCGCTCGTCGACTACGCGGGCACCGTGATCTTCACCAGCCACGACCGGGGCTTCGTGGCGGCGGTGGCCACGACGGTGGTGGACGTGAGCGGGGGCCGCGTCGTGAATTTCCCGGGTGACTACGCCGCCTACGTGGCGCGGCTCAACCGCGAGATCGACGCCGAGGAGGCGGCCGACCGCGGCGGCACGCGACCGGGACCCGCCGGACGCGCCGACCCGGCGATGGCGCGGCCGGCTGGCCGCAAGGCCGGCGGTCGGGAGCGCGACCTGCGGCGGGAGATCACCACGCTCGAGCGGACGATCGCCCGGCTCGACGCCGAGAAGCGGACGCATCACGAGGCCCTGCTCGTCGCCACCGATCCCGCCGAGGCCATGCGGCTCCACGACGAGGTCACGCGGCTCGCCGCCGACCTGTCTATCGCTGAGGAACGCTGGCTCGCGCTCGGCGAGGAACTCGCCGGCCAGGGGGACGGCTGATCGGAACCGGGAGCGCGCCATCAAGCCCCGGGCGGGAGCCCGGGGACACCGCGTCGCGGCGGAGACCGTCTGCCATGCTTCATGAGGTCGCAGGGCGTACGGCGAGTGGGAATCGCTTCCCGAAGGAAGCCCCAAGCGCAAGCGCGGGGACACCGCGTCGCGGCGGAGACCGTCTGCCATGCCCCATGAGGTCGCATGCTTTCCGGTGAGTGAGGTCGATAAGCATGGGAGCCGGGAACCGGAGCCACCCGGAGTCCCCCAACTGCCGCCGGGGGCTTCAACGTGCGCGCCGCTGGTCACGGTGGCCCATCGAGTGGGGACGGATGGCGGAAGGCCGCGTCGGGGAGGAAGCGGTTTTGCGGCCGGCCGTCGGGCCCGGTGACGAAATCGGCCGTCAGCACGGGGATCAGGAGCGGCCGCGTGCGGACGCCGCGCGACTCGAGAAGCTCGGCGCGGGCGATGAGTTCGAGCGTCCGCTCGAACACCGCCGGCAGGTCGGCGAACCGCTCATGCCCGTCCACCACCGCCCTGCCCCGCAGCCCGGGCGGCTGGTACATGAGCGCCCAGCCGTAGACGTCCAGCCGCAGGGGCGGCGTGGGTTCAGGAGGTGGCGTCTCGCGATCGACCGCCGGTTCAGCCGCGTCGAGCGGGCTGACGAGCGCGATGCCGATGCGGCGAAAAGCGCCGCTCCGCGCGGGGTCGCGACCGCCGGGGACCCCGAGCGGCGGCCGCGGCATGAGCCGCCGCTCGCAGGCGATGGCGACGGTCCAGGAGCGGGAGCCAAGCGGCTGCTCGAGCACCGCCGGGCCGGCGATCAACGGCCGGTAGCGGCGCGGCCGCCCGTCGACCGCGGTCACGAGGCGGGCGACGGCCAAAGGCAACGGCAGTCGGGGCTGCATGGAGGCGTCTCCGTGCGGTGGACATTCTCGCCGCGGGCCACGGTACACCCGAGCGGGGACAATGCTGGTCCACGAAAACCCCTCGCCGGGGGACCCCGTCACGACGGCCGGCCGTCGCTCGCGGCTGGGGTTATCCGCCGCGCGAGGGTAGCCTTGGCCCCGGGTTCGAGGCCCGTCACGCGGGTTCGAGGCCCGTCACCGGGAGCCGCTCCATGGATTCGATCAGCCGCCACGAGCAACTCCTCCGCGTCTTCAGCCTCATCGACATCCTGTTCGGCGCCCGGCACCCGCTCACCACGGCCGAGCTCAAGGATCGCCTGCGGACCCGGGGCGTCATCGACGACATGTCCGACAAGAACATCCGCCGCGACGTCGAATTCCTGCGGAATGTCGGCTACGCCGTGCGGCGGTCGAAGCGGCGGTCGCCGCGGGGCACGCTCTGCGACGCCTGGGCGATCGAGCCCGGCAAGGGAGCGGTGGAGCTCACCGCACCGGCGGTGACGCTCGCCGAACTCCTCTCGCTGGCCGCGGCCCGCGACTTCCTGGCACCGCTCGCGGGCACCTGCTACTGGCGGGGCATCGGCCAGCTCATGGCGAAGCTCGAGAGGGTGGCCACGCCCGAGCTCATCGCCTACGCCGAGAGCCACAAGGACGGACTCGTCGTGCATCCCAAGCCCGCCGCCGCGAAGTACCGCGCCCGGA
>JBJTIV010000235.1:0-4177 GCA_046095145.1 Planctomycetaceae bacterium | reverse complement strand
GGGTGACACCGAGTCGGGCGGGCCGGGAGGGCTGATTCGCGCCGGCGCGGGCATGGTGGCCGTGCTCGTGGCCGCGGCGACCGTCGGCCACACGATGGATGTCGGGCCGACTCGCGCGGCGAAAGAGGCGGTCGGGTGGATGCTCGTGGTCGGGCTGACCGCGGCCTACCTCGCGGGCTGGCGTGCGCGGGCCCGCGGCGGGCAGGGGTCACGGGCGGTGTGGGCCTTCACCTGCGTGGCCGGCGTGGCCGCGGCCGCGGTCCCGCCGCTGCGGTCGACGGACGTGTACTGTTACGTCAACCGTGGCTGGCAGGACGTGCGCTACGGCCGGAATCCGTTCGTGCACGTCGTCGCGGACATCCCCGATTGGGATCGCGACCCGATGTTCCGGCCGCACTGGGTGGCGTCACCGTCGCCCTACGGCGCCCTGTTCGAGCGGGCGGCCGCGACGCTGTGCCGGCTCGGGCACGGGAACTGGGTCACGACGGTCGGGCTCTTCAAGGCGGCCAGCCTGGCCGTCTACCTGCTCACCGCGTGGGTGGTGTGGCGGTGGGCCGGAGCGTTCCCGGGGGTCGACCCGGCGCGGGCCCTGGTGCTGTTCGCGTGGAACCCCTCGATCCTGTCGTCGAGCCTGATCGACGCCCACAACGACCTGTGGATGGGCGGCCTGACGGCGCTCGGCGTCGGGCTCGCCGCGGCGGGCGGCCGGCTCGTGGCGACGCCCGTGCTGACGGCCGCGGCACTCGTGAAGTTCGCAACTCTCGCGCTCGTCCCCTTCACGACGCTCGCCCTCGCGCGGCGGCGCGGTTGGCCTCCGGCCTGCGCGGGCCTGGCGCTTGGCGGTCTGCTGGCGTGGGGAGTCGTGCGGGGATACATCCCCGACGACCCGACCGAACTGGTCCGCGCGCGGTTGGGCGAGCCGGTCGCGGTTCACAATTCGGTCGCCGCGATGGTGCTGTACCCTCTCGAGCTCTCCGGCCGCTGGGTACCGTGGGTGCGGCGACACTGGGAGGACCTCGAGCGGGCCGTCACGACGGCTTTCCTGGGCGGATTCGTCGCGTTCTACGCGGCGCTCGCGTGGCGGAGGGTACGGGGGACGGGGTACGACCGAGCGACGTATGTGCGGGACTGCGTGCTGATCAGCTTCGTGCTCGTCTGCGTCGCGAGCGCGAAGTACTACCCGTGGTATCTCGGCATGTTCTTTCCGCTGGCCTTGTGGCTGCCGGAGGGGGACCGTCTCCGCCGGGTCGTGCTGGCGGTCTCGGTCGCACACTGCCTGGCGTTGACGTTCGTGGCGCAGACGCACTTCCTGAACACCCTGCTGATGATCGTGGCCCCGACCGTGTGGGCCCTCCGCACCGGGCAGCCGGCGAAGCCTGGGGCGGTGACCTGCCCTCCTTGAACGGCGCCTCCATGAGCGTGTGACGGCCGGCGGCCCGATGACGCCGGCGGTCCCGCATGCTAGAACCAGCGGTCATGAAGCAGGTGCAACGGCCAGCCGCATGGACTGCATGCCTCCTGACGGCCGCCCTCGGTGCGGCGGTGGCCGGCGCCCACGACGCGGCGGGCACGCAGCCCCTCGCCGCCGGGGACCGCGGGTTTCAGGAACGGCACGGCGACGAGATCGTCGTCTGCGGGCGGCCGTACCGGATCGGCACCCGGGTCGTGCTCTGGACCGACGAGGGCGGCTACGACGCGTATCGGACGGGCCGCCGCTTCGTGCCGTTCGAGCGGAGCGACTGGAGGAACACGCTCGCGGAGATGCGGGCCGGCACGCTGACGTTCGCCGCCTCCGAGACCCAGGAGACGAGCCCCGACCGCTACGACCTGCGGTTCGGCTCGGCCGTCGACACCGCGTTCACCCCCGAGCAACTCGAGCAGGTCCGCGGGGGCGGCTGGCCGCTGCCGCTCCTCCAGGAGAAGATCGACCAGTTCGTGCTGCATTACGACGTCTGCGGCACGAGTGCCCAGTGTTTCTACATCCTCCACGACGTGCGGGGCTTGAGCGTGCATTTCCTGCTCGACGTCGACGGCACGATCTACCAGACGCTCGACCTCAAGGAACGTGCCCGGCACGCCACGAAGAGCAACGACCGGAGCATCGGCGTGGAGATCGCCAACATCGGCGCCTATCCGGTCGGCACGGACGACCCGTTCGAGCAGTGGTACGCGGCCGACGGATCGGGAACCCACCTGATCTTCCCGCCGGGGGTCCGGGGCCGGGAGCGCTTCGCCGGAAAGACGTTGCGGCCACGGCAAGTCGCGCCGGTCACGGGCACGATCCGCGACACCGAGTACGTGCAGTACGACTACACGGCCGAGCAGTACGCGGCGCTGGCGAAGCTGGCCGCCGCGCTGTGCGACATCTTTCCCAGGCTCCGGCCGGAGATTCCGCGGGGCGCGGACGGCCGCGTGCTCACGCGGACGCTGGGCGCCGAGGAGTGGGCCGGATTCGCCGGGATCCTCGGGCACTATCACGTGCAGCAGAACAAAGGCGATCCCGGGCCGGCCCTCGATTGGGATCACCTGCTGGCCGGGGTCAAACAGCACCTGCAGGAAATCCGGCCGACCCGCCCGCCGTAGACGTCACCGCGGTCCTGCATGTGGCTATCCCGCGCCGGGGATGGACGCGGCCGCGGCGGGCACCGCCTCGAGCACGTAGGGCCGGCGAAACTCCCGCGGGCCCAGAAAGGCGTTCGCGGCGGCGGAACCCTCGCCGACGAAGGCCTCCCGGGCCGGGTCGATGGCCAGCCGTCGGCTCGCCACGAGGGCTGCGGCGGGGATGTCCGGCCCGTAGGCCGCGACGTGCTCCCGCATCAGATCCGCGACCGCCGCCGTCGGCGGGCCACCGGGGAGGTCGCCGACGGGAATCAACCCCGTCGCATCGGCCGATCGCCAGGCGGCGTTGATCACATGGCTCCAGTTGGTCGAGTCGTGACCGATCGCCACGTCGGCCGCCGGCTGCCGTCGCGTGCGGACTGCCTCGAAGAAATCGGCATAGTGCTCGCTGATCCCGCCCGTGCCCGTGAAGGTGCGGACCGCCTTGCCGTCCCGGTCGAGGGCCACGCCGCCTCCGCGTCGGCCGTGGTACGTGCCGCCGGCACAGTGCACCACGTAGCCGCTCTCGGTGTCCTCGAACCGCAGCGGAGCCTTCGCGCCCGGACGGGCGGGGAGGTTGCTCAACGCGAACACGACCGGGATGTCGCCCGCTTCCAGCATCGCGACCATCAGGTTCGGCGTCTCGCCCGCGTCGTTCCAGACGACGCGGCCGCCACCGCAGGTGACCGCCGACGGCAGGCTGACGGAGTCGCGCAGCGCGACGTTACGGACGTCGTCGAGCACGTGGACACCCCAGTTCGCCGACTCGCCGTTGCCCGTGTTCCAGTCCCAGTGCCAGTCGTAGTCGAGCTTCGAGCGGTAGATCGGCTGGTCGGCGGCGGGCCCGAGCCAGAGGTCGTAGTCGAGCGTGGCGGGCATCTGCAGGGGCGCGTCACGCTTGCCGATTGCCTCGCGGACGCCGAATCGCAGCACCGACACCGACTCGACGGGCCCCAGCGCCCGCTCGTCGTGGAGAAATGCCCGGACCGCCTGCTGGAGCGGGTCGCTCCGCTGCTGCGTGCCCACCTGCACGACGCGGCCGTGCGTCCGGGCGGCGTTGACGAGCTGCCGCCCCTCCCAGAGCGTGTACGACAGCGGCTTTTCGGCGTAGACGTCCTTCCCGGCGGCACAGGCCCAGACCGCCGCGAGACAGTGCCAGTGGTTGCAGGTCGAGATCACGACGGCATCGACGTCCGGCGCGTCGAGCACCTCTCGCATGTCGGCGCCGGCTCGGGCCCGCGGTGCCTTCGTGCGCGCCGCGTCGAGAAACCGCGCCTCCGGATCGCACAGCGCCACCACCTCGCAGTCGTCACGAGCGAGAAGCGCTCCGAGATGCTGGCCTCCCCGCCAGCCGAGGCCGATCAGCCCGAGCCGCACGACGTCGCTCGGCGACGACGCCCCGCGGGCTCGCCGGGGGGTGGGCATGGCGAGGGTGGCGGCCGCGGCCGCCGACCGGGCCAGGAATGCGCGCCGGCTGCCGGCCGGAGGATCATGCTGTGCCGACATGACGTGAGCCCCGTGCCGCGATCCGGGCCCCACGGCCCCCGGAACGCCTATCAGGGTAGCTGCTCCGTTGCCC
>JBJTIV010000234.1:0-2659 GCA_046095145.1 Planctomycetaceae bacterium | reverse complement strand
GGCGGCCTCGTAGATCCGCCAGGCGCTCCGCGGCGGCACGGCGTTGCGCGACACCCACGCCGAGCGGTCGAACGTGGCCGGCTCGCACCGCGGGTCGTGGCGGATCGTGTCCTCGAGCAACTCGATCGCCGTCACGCCCTCCTCGCCCGCGGGCACTGCGAGCGGCGCGGCCACGCTCGCGAACCGCACCTGCGGCGAGCGGTCGGGGTTGGCCTCCGTCTCCAGCGCGATCGCGCGGCCGGCCGCCTCGACGGCGGCGTCGCGGTCGAGGCCGCGGAGCCGCGACACGGCGAGCCAGGCCTCGCTCGCCTCCATCGGCCGCGCCAGCATCTCGCAGATCACGGCGATGTTCGTGAACACCTCGCGGCTCTCGCCGGCCACGCCCGAGAGGCTCCGGAACCGGGTGAGAGCCTTGGCCAGCCGCCAGTGCCGGGCGTGGTCGAGGGCCACGTCGAAGTCCGGCCGCCAGGGCACGTCGGCGGCCAGCGGCTCCAGTGGCATGCGGGTGCGGAGCGCCGGCGGCACGCCCGAGGATCCCACGATCGCCGCCAGAAGCCGCAGGTCCTCGGGAGTGCCGAGGGACGAGTCGACGAGCCAGTCGACGAGGCCCTGGGCGAAGCCCGTGTGGCCGGTCTGCGCCGCGGCCTGCACGAGCGTGGCGGCGATCCGCACGAGGTGCTGGGCGGCGTCGCGGGCCGAGGTCTCGGCCCCGCCCACCGCCGCGGCCGCCTCACGGGCCTTGTCGAACAGTCCGGCCGCCTCCTGCACGCGGCCGGCCACCGCCTCGGTGACCGCCGCCTGGCCGAGGGCCACGGGGTTGTCGGGGCAGGCGCCGAGGAACCGCCGGCTCGTGGCCGCCGCCTCCGCGAACTGTTTGCCGGCGAGCTCGAGCTTCACCCGCGTGGCCAGCAGGCAGGGCCGGCTGGGGTGCTGCTCGTCGAGCCGCTTCACCTGGTCGAGCGCGGCGGAGAGCTGGTCGCCCTCCACGAGCGTGTCGAGCTGCTCGAGGTCGCCCACGAGGTCGGTGCAGCAGAACTTGATCTTCTTGCCGGTGCCGCCCGGACACGGCGCGTAGGTGTCGATGGCCATGGCCGCGAATCTACCAAAGCGCGGGGGCGGAGAAAGCAGCCGCGGCGATTGCCCGGCGCCCGTCGCGGCCGCATACTTTGCGGCCGTGCCGGCGAGGCGGCGGCGGCACCCGAGGTTTCGGCAGCACGTGCAGCAGCCCCGCATCCTCATCGTCGATCCGGCCGGCGCCACCGCCCTGCCCTACGCCCGGCTCGCGGCGCGGCTGCAGCCGCTGGACGTGCGCGTGGAGACGGCGCTCGACGCGGCGCTGGCCACGCTGGCCCGCGACGCGTGGGACGTGGGCGTGGTCACGGCCCGCTCGGGCCCGGGCGTCGAGGCGGTGGTGGCCGCGCTGCGGCAGGCCGATCCGCAGCTGCCGATCGTCGTGATCGATCCCAGGCCCGCGGTCGCCGCGGCCCGCGCCTGCATGCGCGGCGGCGCCGGCGACTACGTGGCCCTGGCCGACGTGGAGACCGACCTCGAGGACGCGCTCGTGCGGCTGCTCGCCGGGGCGCGCAGCCGGGCCGGCGCGGAGGTGCTACGGCGGGCGGTGGAGCGGCCCTACGGCAACGACGGCCTGCTCGGCGAGAGCCCGGCCATCCGCGCGGTGCTCTCGATCGTCGATCGCGTGGCGGCCAGCTCCGTCGACGTGCTCGTCACCGGCGAGACCGGCACCGGCAAGGAGCTCGTGGCCCGGGCACTCCACGCCCGGAGCCGCCGCGCCGCGGGCCCGTTCGTGCCGGTGGACTGCGGCGCGATCCCCGAGTCGCTCATGGAGAGCGAGCTCTTCGGCCACGAGCGCGGCGCCTTCACCGGCGCCGACGCGCGGCGCATGGGCCTCGTGGAGTTCGCCGACGGCGGCACGCTGTTTCTCGACGAGGTCGGCGAGCTGCCGCTGCCGTTGCAGGCCAAGCTGCTGCGCGTGCTCCAGGAGCGGCGGGTGCGCCGGGTGGGCGCCCGGCAGGAGAATGCCGTGGACGTGCGGGTGGTGGCGGCCACGTCGCGGAACGTCGACGAGATGGTGGCCGCGGGCGGCTTCCGGCGCGACCTCTACTACCGCATCAACGTGGTGCGGATCGACCTGCCGCCGCTCCGCGACCGGGGCGACGACGTGGGCCTGCTGGCGGAGCACTTCGCCCACCGCGCCGCGCGGGAGATGGGCCGCCCCACGGGCGGCCTCGAGCCCGACGTCTACCAGGTGCTGAAGGCCTACCACTGGCCGGGCAACGTCCGCGAACTCCACAACGTGGTGCGGCGGGCGCTGGCGATGACGCGGGCGCCGCTGGCCGGCGTCGACGACCTGCCCGACGAGGTCGTGGCCGCGGCCGGCCGGGTGGATCCCGCCGCGGCTCCCGGTGCCGGCGGGTTCTTCGCACGGCGGGCCGAGCACGTGGCGAAGTTCGAGCGGCAGTACCTCGCCGACCAGCTCGCGCGGCACACGGGCGCCGTCTCGGCCGCGGCCCGCGAGGCGGCCTTGGCCATCGACACCTACGCGCCGTGTCCGGGCGGCACCGGCAAGAAGATCAAGTTCTGCTGCGGCGACATGGTCGGCGACCTCGAACAACTCGATCGACTCGTCGAGGGAAACCAG
>JBJTIV010000233.1:0-8975 GCA_046095145.1 Planctomycetaceae bacterium | reverse complement strand
CCCGACACGATCCAGCGCACGATCTGGTCGAGCGGCTGTGGCACGACCAGTGCGATCCGGCCCGCCGGATGCCGGCGCGCGAGCACCTCGAGCGCGGCCTCCACGCGGAGGCATGCGTCCTCCAGGAGCTCTCCCTCCGGCGGCGCCACGGACCAGGGATTGTCCCGCCACTGTCGATACAGCCGCGGCTGCTTCGAGCGGATCTCGTCGACGAGCATGCCCTGCCACAGGCCCTGGTCGAGATTCACGAGATCCGCGAGCCGGCGCGGACGCAGGCTGCAGGCGGCGGCGACCACGCGGGCCGTCTCGCGCGCACAGGCATCAGGCGACGCATACAGCGTGGCCGGGGGCGCGGCCGCCAGGAGCGCCGCTGCCTGGCGGGCTTCGGCCAGGCCCGTGGCCGAGAGCGGCATCGCGAGCGTGCCGCGGATGCGGCCCTGCTCGTCGTAGTCGCTGGCTCCCGCACGGACGAGGATCAGGTGGTCTGGCATCGGTGACGGTGGTGCTCCTCAGGTCACGGTGTTCAGGCGGCGCTTCGCGCCAGGGACTCGAGTTCGGCGATCGCCTGCGCGTAGTCACGCGAGCGGATCACCGCACTGCCCGCCACGATGAGTTCGGCGCCGGCCGCGGCGACGGGCCCGACCGTGTCGGTGGAGATCCCGCCGTCGACGCCGAGCAGAAACCTCCCGCCGCGGCGGGCCCGCAGGTCGGCGAGCGTGGCGAGCTTGTCGAGCGCGACCGGATCGAACCGCTGGCCGCCGTAGCCGGGCTCGACGCTCATCACGAGCACGCCGTCGCAGACATCGAGACACGGCTCGATCCGCTCGCCGGGGGTGCCGGGGCTCAGGGCGATGTGGGCCCGGGGACCGAGGTCCGTGATCGCCCTCAGGGCGGCCCGCGGATCGGCCAGCTCCTCAACGTGGACGGTGATGATGTCGGCGCCGAGTTTGGCGTAGTCGGCCAGGGAGCGTTCCGGCTCTTCGATCATCAGGTGCACGTCGATGGGCACCCGGGCCGATCGGCGGACCGCCTCGACCACGACCGGGCCGTAGGTGAGCTGGGGCACGAACCGCCCGTCCATCACGTCGAGGTGCAGGGCGGCGGCCCCGGCCGACTCCAGCCGCTCCACCTCGCCGGCCAGGTGGCCGAAGTCACAGAGCAGCAGGGCCGGGAGCACCACCGGGCCGTGGGCTGCGAGAGTCGCCGCCACCTGGTCGAAGGCCTGTCCTGGCTGGCGTGTCACGTCGGTGCGGAGGAGGGTGGGACCCGGGACGGCCCTGCCGCGGGTATCAGGCACCGAATTGTATCACGGCCGGCTCGAGCCGACGTCGGCGGCACGTCGCGGCCCGCAAAACGAGCCGCATACAACGCAGCAGTGCACCGCGGGTGCGGCGTTGCCGCGGCGCCGATGCCCCTCACGAAAGGCTCATATTCGACCGTTACACCCTACGCCCAGCGATGGCGTGATCCGGGTTCCGGCATCGTGTCAGCGACCTGGTTCTGGAGTGATCGCATGCTCGCGCGACCGTCGTCGGGACCCTGGTGGATGGCGGCCGCAGCGTGCGCGGCCGTGGCGGTGGCGCAGGATTCCGATCCCGCCCTCGCGACCTACGAGAAGGCACCGGGCGAGGTCGCCGGCGCGCTCAAGTTCGTCGGCTCCGACACGATGAACAATCTCGTCGCGCTCTGGGCGGAGGGCTTCAAGAAGGTCTATCCGGGCGTCCGCGAGGCCATCGAGGGGAAGGGCTCCGCGTCGGCGCCGCCGGCCCTCACCGAGGGCACGGCCACCTTCGGGCCGATGAGCCGCGACTGGAAACCGGCGGAAATCGACGCCTTCAAGGAGAAGCACGGCTACCCGCCCACGATCGTGCCCGTGGCGATCGACATGCTCGCGGTGTTCGTCCACAAGGACAACCCGCTGGCCGGCCTGTCGCTCCAGGAGATCGACGCGATCTTCTCCAAGAACCGCAACGGTGGCGCGAAGGCAGAGATCCGCACGTGGGGCGACCTCGGCCTCGCCGGCGAATGGAAGGACAAGCCGATCAGCCTCTACGGTCGCAACGCCTCGAGCGGCACCTACGGCTACTTCAAGGAACGCGCGCTCTTCAAGGGGGATTTCAAGCCGACGGTGAAGGAGCAGCCCGGCAGCTCGGCCGTGGTGCAGGCCGTGGCGAGCGACCGCTACGCGATCGGCTACAGCGGCATCGGCTACCGCACGGCCGCCGTCCGCGTGGTGCCGAGCGCGACGAAGCACGGACGGCCGCCGGTCGCACCGGAAGCCGCGAACGCCTACTCGGGCGACTATCCGCTCGCGCGATTCCTATCGCTGAGCGTCAACCACAAGCCCGGGGCGGCCCTCGACCCCCTGCGCCGGGAGTTCCTCCGGTACGTGCTGAGCGACCGCGGTCAGGCGGACGTCCGCAAGGATGGCTACCTGCCGGTCACGGCCGCCGTCGCCAGGCGCGCGCTGGCCGCGGTGGACGTCGCCACGCCCTGATCGCGACCCCGCGGCCCCGGGCACACCCATCGGCTCATCCCATGGACTCCACACCCACCTTCACCGGGCGGTCGCGGCGACGGACGACGCGGCCGTGGGTCCGCGCCGGGGATCGCATCGCCCGCGTGCTCATCACGCTCGGGGGCATCGGCACGATCGTGGCGGTGCTGCTCGTCGGCGTGTTCCTGCTGGCCGTGGCCCTGCCGCTGTTCCGCTCCGCCAGCTGCCGCGTCGAGGCGGCGGCGACGCTCGGCGACGCGGGAGCCGCGCCGCTGAGCCTGGGCGTGGACGAGTCGGGGGCGGTCGCCTGGGCCGTCGAGCCGGACGGTGACGTGCGGGTGTTCGGCGTGGCCGACGGCCGCACGCTGTCCGTGATCACCGCCGCGACGAGCGGCCTCGAGGGTGTGAGCGTGGTGCGAGTCGTGCCTGGCGCGCTGCACGCGGCCGCGGGGTTCGCCGACGGCACGGTCCGCAGCGGACGCC
Source organism: Planctomycetaceae bacterium (assembly GCA_046095145.1). Taxonomy (GTDB): domain Bacteria; phylum Planctomycetota; class Planctomycetia; order Pirellulales; family UBA1268; genus QWPN01. The sequence continues at coordinate 5,995 of JBJTIV010000233.1, read as the reverse complement.
TGGGGCTGGAGTCGTCGTTCGTCGAGGAGTCGGACCTGCCCGCCGGCACGCGACTGCCCGATCGCGGGACGGCCGTCGCCGTCGCCGACGGGGTCCTGACGCGGGCGCGGAACGGCCGCCTCGCCCGCCTCGATCCGATCGTCGAATTCACGCCGGCTGCGGCCGGTGCCGGCGTTCCCGTCGTCGACGTCGACGTGGTGCCGCTGGCGGACGGCCCGCTGCTGGCGGCCGTCGACGCCGACGGTCGGACGCGGGTGGAGTCGGTGTCCTCGAAGCGGAACCTGCTCACCGACGAGGTCGTGACCAGCACGATCGGCGGCACGATCGCGTCCGAGGACGACTTTCGGCCGCGGTTCGTCCGCGTGTCGGAACTCGGCGATCAGCTGTTCCTCATCGCGGCCGACGGCCGGGCGCGGCGGCACGTCATTCGCGACGTCGAGGCACCCGAGGCCATGGAGACCTTCACGATCGCGGCGGTGGGCGGCGTGACGGCGGTCGAGCGGCTCTTCGGCGGCACGGCGCTGGCGGCCGCCGACGCCGCGGGCACGGTGCGGGTGTACTTTCCGACCCGCCATCCGACGGCGGCGGCCGACGGCCTGGCCACCATGCAGGCCCGGGAGTTCCAGTCTCCGGGCGTCGGGATCACGGCGCTGGCCGCCTCGCCGCGGTCGCGGCTGTTCGCGGCCGCCGACGCCGCCGGCGGCCGGCGACTCTTGCAGGCCACGACGGGCGCGACCGTGCTCCGCGCGGAGCTCGACGGGCCTCCGGCCGCCGCGGCCCGGATCTGCTTCGGCCCGCGGGAGGACCGGCTGCTCGTCGCCGGGGGCGGCGACTTGGCCGCGCTCGCCTTCGACCCGGGGCATCCCGAGGTGACGGTGCAGACCCTCGTGCGGCCGGTGTGGTACGAGAGCTATCCGGGTCCCGTGCACGCCTGGGAGACGACCGGCCACGAGTCGTTCGAGTCGAAATTCGGGCTCGTGCCGCTGATCTTCGGCACGCTCAAGGCCACCCTCTACGCCATGGTGTTCGCCACGCCGGTGGCGATCCTGGCCGCCATCTACGCCAGCCAGTTCATGCGGCCCGAGTGGAAGGCGCGGATCAAGCCCACGATCGAGCTGATGGCCGGCCTGCCGAGCGTGGTGCTGGGGTTCATCGCGGGTCTCGTGCTCGCGCCGCTGCTGGAGGTCGCCGTCATGCCGGTGATCACCGCGGTGTTCGTGGTGCCGCTGACGCTCGCGCTGGCGGCGCACCTGTGGCAGCTCGTGCCGTCGGGCTGGCGGAGCCGGCTGGCCGGCTGGCGGTTCGGAATCGTGGCCCTGATCACGCTGCCGGCGGGCCTGCTCGCGGCCCGGGCGCTCGCGCCCCTGGTCGAGCGCTGGCTGTTCCAGGGCGACTTCCGCGCCTGGCTCGACGGCCATGGCGGCAGTGGCTTCGGCGGCTGGACGCTGGCGCTGCTGCCCCTGGCGGCCATGGCAGCCACCGTGGCGACGAGGCGGCTGGCCGGGCCGTGGCTGCGGCGCGCCGGCCGGGGCTGGACCGAGCGGCGTGCCGCCCTCGCGTCGCTGGCCGTGTTCGGCTGCGGGGTCCTCATGGCCGTCGCGCTGGCTGCGGCGGGGGCGGTGTTCCTCGATGCGCTGCGGCTCGACGCCCGCGGCAGCCTGTTGGGCACCTACGTGCAGCGGAACGCCCTGGTCGTCGGCATCGGAATGAGCTTCGCCATCATTCCGCTCATCTTCACGATCGCCGACGACGCGCTGTCGAGCGTGCCCCAGCACCTGCGGAGCGCCTCGCTCGGCGCCGGGGCCACGCCCTGGCAGACCGCCGTCCGCGTGATCGTGCCGGCGGCCGCCAGCGGGCTGTTCTCGGCCGTGATGATCGGCCTCGGCCGGGCCGTCGGCGAGACCATGATCGTGCTCATGGCGGCGGGCAACACGCCGATCATGGAGTGGAACGTCTTCAACGGCTTCCAGACGCTCTCGGCGGCGATCGCCACGGAGCTGCCCGAGGCGGCCCGCGGCACCGCGCACTACCGCGTGCTGTTCCTCGCGGCCCTCGTGCTTTTCGCGCTCACGTTCGTCGTCAACACGCTGGCCGAAGTGGTGCGACAGCGGTTTCGGAGACGGGCCCATGAGCTCTGACCCCCACCGGCCGCGCCGACTGCGGAGCGCCCACTCGAGCCTGGCGGCCCACGGCGAGCCCTGGGTGTGGCTCACCGCGGGGTCGCTGGCGCTCGCGTTGGCGATGATCGTGGGGCTGCTCGCCTTCATCGCGATGCGCGGTGCCGCCACCTTCTGGCCGGTGCCGCTCGAGTTGGTGGAGCTCGGTGACGGGCGGCGCGTGCTCGGCGAGGAGGCTGGACGGGAGGGCGGCCCGGGCGCCGGGACCGAGCGGCTGCTGCTGCGGTCGGCCAACTTCGAGCTCACCGGCACCCATTTTGAATGGATCGACGAGGCGGCGATCGCGACGACGGAGCGGCCCGAGTGGGCGACGGCCGTCGAACGGCTCGAGGGGGGACGCTTTCACGGCTTTCCAACGCGACTGACGCACGGCGACGAGGTCGTGGCCGAGGGGCCGGCCGCCGTCTGGGCCGCGTATGCCCGGGAGCATCCCGAGGTGCGACGCCGCTGGCGGCAGGCCATGCGTATCGACAGGGTCGAGCGGGGCGAGGTGCAGCGCGAACTGCGGGCGGCCCGGCTCGCGGTCGTGCAGGCCCGACTCGACCACGGTGCCGGCAGTGCCGCCGAGGCCGCTGCCGCCGCGCGGCAACAGGCCGTCGCGGAGCGTGTCGGCCGGGCGGAGGCCGACCTCGACCGCCGCGCCGGCGATCTGCGGCGCGCCAACGACGGCTGGGCGGTGGAGTTCGAGACGGCCGCGGGGCAGGGCGTCGCGATCCCGCTCGACGGGATCGTCCGCGCCTGGCAGCCCAACCGGCTCTCGGCCGCCGGCATGCTCGGCGTCTACCTCTCCCGCTGGGCCGAGTTCCTGGCCGACGACCCGCGCGAGGCCAACAGCGCGGGGGGCGTGTTTCCGGCGATCTTCGGCACCGTGGCGATGACGCTCATCATGGCGCTGCTCGTGGCGGCGTTCGGGGTGCTGGCGGCCCTCTACCTGCGGGAGTACGCCGGCCGCGGGCCGGTGACCACCGCGGTCCGCGTCGCCATCAACAACCTGGCGGGCGTGCCCAGCATCGTCTACGGCGCCTTCGGCCTGGGCTTCTTCTGCTACGGGCTGGGGGCCGGAATCGACGAGCTGTTCTTCAAGGCCAGCCTCGTGGCCGACAGCCAGCCCACGTTCGGCAGCGGCGGGCTGCTGTGGGCCTCGCTCACGCTGGCGCTGCTCACGCTGCCGGTCGTGATCGTGGCCACCGAGGAGGCGCTCGCCGCGGTGCCCAACTCGATGCGGGAGGGCTCCTACGCCTGCGGCGCGGGGAAGTGGCAGACGATCCGGCGGATCGTGCTGCCCCGCGCGCTGCCGGGCATCATGACCGGCCTCATCCTGGCGATGGCCCGCGGGGCCGGCGAGGTGGCGCCGCTGATGCTCGTGGGTGTGAAGAAGCTGGCGCTGGATCTGCCCATCGACGGCACCTTTCCCTTCGTCCACCCCGAGCGGGAATTCATGCACCTGGCCTACCTCATCTACGACGTGGGCTTCCAGAGCCCCAACGCCCAGGCCGCGCGGCCCGTGGTGTTCACGATCACGTTCGTGCTGGTCGCGATCATCGCCCTGCTCAACGTGGCCGCGATCCGCATCCGTTCACGGCTGCTGCGACGCTTCGTCGCGCAGCAGTTTTGAGGCCCGCTGGGTAGGATTCGACGCACCATTCGAGGCACGCGAGGAGACGACGGCATGCAGGCGCACACCGAGGCCGATCCCGGACGGACGGACGCCGTCGCGCCGGCTGCACCGGTCCCGCGGCCGCCCGCCGACCGCCTGCTGGCCGTGGCGGCCGGCCGGGACGTGCCGTCGGAGGTTCACGACGCCGTGGGCGGCGAGACGCCGGTGCTGGAGATCGACCGATTCAACCTCTGGTACGGCACCAAGCAGGCCCTGCACCGGATCACCATGCCGATCCCGTTCGGCAAGGTGACGGCGCTCGTGGGGCCGAGCGGCTGCGGCAAGTCGACGCTGCTGCGGAGCGTCAACCGGCTCAACGACCTGGTCGCGAGCGTGCGGGTCACCGGCGACATGCGGCTGTCCGGCGATTCGATCTACGATCCGCGGATGGACGTGATCGAGCTGCGCAAGCGCATGGGCATGGTGTTCCAGAAGCCCAACCCGTTTCCGATGAGCGTCTACGAGAACGTGGTCTACTCGCTGCGGATCGACGGGGAGACGTCACGGGCCGTCCTCGACGAGGTCTGCGAGGCGAGCCTCCGCGGGGCCGCGCTGTGGGACGAGGTCAAGGACCGGCTCCACGACAGCGCGCTCGGCCTCTCGGGCGGCCAGCAGCAGCGGCTGTGCATCGCCCGCGCGATCGCCGCGGAGCCAGAGGTGCTGCTCCTCGACGAGCCCTGTTCGGCGCTCGACCCCATCGCCACCGGCAAGGTGGAGGACCTCATCCAGGAGCTGCGGGGCCGCTACTCGGTGCTGATCGTGACCCACAACATGCAGCAGGCCAGCCGCACGAGCGACTACACCGCCTTCATGTACCTCGGCCGGCTCATCGAGTACGGACCCACCACCGACATCTTCACCAAGCCGATCCTCCGGGAGACGGAGGCCTACGTCACCGGACGGTTCGGCTGACGCCCCGCGCCCTCCACAGGCAGCCACCATGACCAAGCACATCGAGCGCCAGATCGCCCTCCTCAAGGAGCGGTTCCTCCGGGTAGGCACCCTCGTCGAGGAGGCGATCTCGAAGTCGATCACCGCGCTCATCAACCGCGACGTGTCCCTGGCCCAGCGGGTGATGGCGAGCGACGACGAGATCGACCGCATGGAGGTCGAGGTCGAGGAGGAGTGCCTCAAGGTCCTCGCCCTCTACCAGCCCGTCGCCGCCGATCTGCGGCTCGTGGTGGCCGTGCTCAAGATCAACAACGACCTGGAGCGGATGGGGGATCTCGCCAAGAACATCGCCAAGCGCGTGTCGCAACTCGCCGCCGGGAAGCCCTACGAGCTGCCCCCCGAGATCCGCGTGATGGCGACGCAGGCCCAGGACATGGTCAAGCAGTGCCTCGATGCGGTCGTCAACGGCGACCCGGCGCTGGCCCGACAGGTTCGCGAGGAGGACGACGCCGTCGACGCGGCCCGGCAGCGGATCCAGCGCCGCGTGATGCAGGGCATCAAGGAGAACCCGGAGAACGTCGAGAGCCTCCTGCGGATCAATTCGGTCTCCAAGCACATCGAGCGGATCGCCGACATGGCGACCAACGTCGCCGAGGACGTGGTCTACATGGTGGAGGGGGACATCGTCCGCCACCGGGCCTCGGACTGAGCGGCACTCATGGGCGGGCTCGGGTCTGCCCATGCCCCATCGCCGGACGTTCGCTGCGGGCATCCTGCCCTCCGCTCACTCCGAGGCGGCTGCGCTCCGACATCCGTCTGCGCTTGCCGCCAAGGCCGGCTCCCGGGGCATGGGCAGACCCTCGCTGGGTTCGTGAGTGGTGATTCCCGTGGTCGCTGTGGTGGGCGCGGTGGCGGGCGTGTGCGGGAAAAGGGGGCTTGGCTGACGTTCACTTTTGTGGCGTTCCCGTGGTAGCCTTCCCGCCGCACGGGGATTCCAGGCGACACTCGGGAGCATGCTTTCCATGACGGTTGATCAGCTGCGGCGACGCTGCGGTCTGCTCGTGGTGGTCGCGGTGCTGTCCGCCGCCGCGCGCGGCGAGGACGACGTGCTCGTCAACATCACCGGCCCGCTCGCCGGCAAGATCGGTGACCGGGTCAGTTTCGACGTGGAGATCGTGACTCGCTCCGTTCGGTCGCTGGATAAGCTCCGCATCGTCGACTACTGCGACCCCGGCTTCCATCTCGAGGCCTCGAAGAGCCCCATCGAGCA
>JBJTIV010000232.1:0-2441 GCA_046095145.1 Planctomycetaceae bacterium | reverse complement strand
TGCCCGCCACCGACCAGCCGTCGCTGTACAGCGTGGAGCTGCGGACCTCGCGCTGGACCGAGCTCGTCGACTGGTATCGCGGCGCGCTCGGCCTGCGGGTGCTCGTCCGCGTCGTCGACGACGGCTACGCGCTGCTCGCCGGGGCGGCCGCTGGAGCCTGGGCTTCGAGGTCGCCGACCTGGAGGCCGTGCGGGAGCGGCTCGTGGCGGCGGGCGGCGAGGTGGGCGCGGCCGCGGCCCATCCCGAGGGCTTTCGCGAACTCGGCGTCGAGGACCCCGACGGCAACCGCATCCGCCTGTTCACCTGGCCGCACTGACGGCGGCCCTCCCCCGACCGCATCCACGACTCCGCCATGCATCATCACCCGGCGCTCATCGGCATCGTCGTCGTCTCCGACCGCGCCAGCCGCGGCGCGTATGCCGACGAGGGCGGTCCCGCGATCCGGGCCTACCTCGCCGACGTGCTGGCCTCGCCCTGGGAGGCCCGCGACCGGCTCGTGCCCGACGAGGTCGACGCGGTCGCCGCGGCGATCCGCGAACTGGCCGCCGCCGGCTGCTGCCTCGTCGTCACCACCGGCGGCACGGGACCCGCCCCCCGCGACGTGACGCCCGAGGCCACGGCACTGGTGTGCCCGAAACTGCTGCCGGGCTTCGGCGAGCGGATGCGGCAGGTGTCGCTTGCGTACGTGCCCACGGCGATCCTCTCGCGGCAGACCGCCGGCGTATGCGACCGGACGCTCGTCGTCAACCTGCCGGGCCGCCCGAAGAGCATCCGCGAGTGCCTCGACGCGGTGTTCCCGGCCATCCCCTACTGTGTCGACCTGATCCACACGGGCACCGCGCACCCGCCGCGGCTGGAAACCAGGCCGGAGCGGCTCGTGGCCTTCCGGCCCGCCTCCTGACCGCCCGCCACCCGAGTCCCACGGAGTCCACCGCCATGCACCCCTCGCCGGTCCTCGTGCTCGCCGGGCTGTCGTTGTTCCTGGCCGCCGCGCTCGCCTGCGTCGCCGCCGATCCGCCGGCCGACAAGGAGTCACTCGTCTGGCACGACGTCTCCACCTGGGACCTGGAGGGTCGGCTGTGGACCGACGAAGAGCGGCTGCGGCATTTCGACCGGTTTCCCGCCGCCGCCGAGGGCACGGTCCCACCCGCCGTGTGGCAGCTCAGCCGCGACTCGGCCGGCATGCTGTCGCGATTCCGCACCGACGCCACGACGATCCACGCGCGCTACAAGCTCCTCAAGCCGGCGCTCGCCATGTCCCACATGCCGGCTTCGGGCGTCAGCGGGCTCGACCTCTACGCCCGCGACGAGCGGGGCGGCTGGCGCTGGGTCGCCGGCGCGCGGCCCGACCGCCAGGAATTCACCGCCGAATTGATCTCGGGGCTCGCGCCGGGATCGCGGGAGTTCGCCCTCTCCTTGCCGCTCTACAACGGCGTCGAGTCCCTGGAGATCGGCGTGCCCGAGGGCACGGCCTTCGAGCCACTCCCCGCGCGGCCGCGGCCGATCGTGTTCTACGGCACGTCGAACACGCACGGCGCGTGCGCGAGCCGGCCGGGCATGGCCCACGTGGCGATCCTCGGCCGGCGGCTCGACCGTCCCGTGGCGAACCTCGGCTTCTCCGGCAACGGGCGGATGGACGCGGCCGTCGGCGACCTGCTCGCCCGCGTCGACGCCGCCTGCTTCGTGATCGACTGCCTCCCCAACATGGATGCCGAGCAGGTCCGCGAGCGGTGCGCGCCCCTGGTGAAGCGGCTCCGCGCGGCGCGGCCCGAGGTGCCGATCGTGCTCGTGGAGGACCGCCGCCTCACCAACGCCTGGATCCTGCCAGCCAAGGATCGGCTCCACGACGGCCGCCACGCCGCGCTCCGCGAGGCGTACGAGGCGCTCGTCGCCGAGGGCGTCACCGGTCTCCACTACCTGCCCGGCGACGATCTCCTGGGCGCCGACAGCGAGGGCACCGTCGACGCCTCGCACCCCACCGACCTGGGCTTCATGCGTCAGGCCGACGCCTTCGAGCCCGTGCTGCGGAAGGCGCTTCAGGCCGACATGCCCCGCGCCACCTCGGGCGCGAAGTAGGTGAGGATGCAGTCGGCGCCGGCCCGCTTGATGACCAGCAGGCTCTCGAGCGCCGCCGAACGGCCGTCGTGCCAGCCGGTGGCGGCGGCCGCCTTGATCATCGAATACTCGCCGCTCACCTGGGCGGCGAAGGTCGGCACGCCGAACTCCCGTTTCACGCGGTGGATGATGTCGAGGCTCGTGAGGGCCGGCTTCACCATCACCATGTCGGCCCCCTCCGCCACGTCGAGGGCCACGTCGCAGACCAGGCCCACCTCGTCGCCGACGCGACGGCGGATGGCGCGGATCGCGCGGCAGACGAGGTTCTCCGGATCGAGGGCGGCCCGCGCGTCGGCGGTCTTGTGCTTCGGGTCCACGACCGGAAA
>JBJTIV010000231.1:0-2984 GCA_046095145.1 Planctomycetaceae bacterium | reverse complement strand
GGTGATCGCCAAGACACCCTGTTCAATCGACGTGGTGCCCGTGTAGGTGTTGGCCGCGTCGAAGATCAGCCTGCCGCCACCGGTCTTCGTCACGCTCGTGGCAATGTCGGGCGTGAGGGTTGGATAGCCGGCCTGCGCCTGTGTCTGCGAGGTGCCCGTGGTCACGTCGATGGTCACGGCCGTGGGACCCACGGGAGCGAGGCTCGCCACGCGGAAGCCCCAATTCTGGAATTGGCCGTTGTTGACGCCCGCGCCGTTCCCGGTGTTACGGAACGCGGCACCCGAGTTCAGTTCGTTGTTTTGCCACATGCCGCCGCGGTAGATGGGCAACATCTGGCCGGAGAAACTTCGATTCTCACGCGAGGCTTCCGTCCAGTTGAAGACCGCGCCGTCGAGGTCAAAGAGGCCGTAGTAACTGGTTGCCGCCGTGTAGGCCCCGACGTTCGTGAGATAGACCGTGTTCAGGTCGAACGACGCGCCCGTCGTGGCCAAGGTCGCGGCGAAGGCTCCGCCCGATGCGCCGGTGGTGCCGGCGCCGATGTTCGCGCTGTTGGACGAGCCCGGCGGCGCCACGCTCGCCGGCGCGGTGTCGCTGCGGGTGCCGTACTGCCAGTAGCCCCCGGTGCCGCCCTTCGTGGGGTCGTAGTAGGCGGCCTTGTACCACTCGTTCTCGCTGGGCAGGAACATCGTGGCGTTGGCGGCCCGCGGCGGCGGTGCGGCGAATGCGTTGCCGGTGACGACCGACATGTCGTAGACGCCGCTCTCGGTGCCTCCCGCGCCCTGGCCGTTGGCCAGCCAGTTCACGAACCGCGCAGCCCGCGACCAGTTGATGTGGACGACGGGATAGTTTTCCTGGCCGGCCTTGACGGAGTAGCGGCTGCCCGCCGCCGCCGACAGATTCCGGTCGATGCCGCCGCTGTAGGCCGGGTAGCTGACGCCGCCGATGACCGTGTTGGTCATGTTCGTGATGTAGAGCAGCGAATTCGTGCCGTTCGGGTCGACGGTGTTGAGAAAGCTGACGTATTGCGAGTTGGTGACGTCGTACTTCGAGATCCGGTAGGTGTAGTCCACGGAGCCGTAGCCGGTCGTACCGTCGCCGGGCAGGGTGCCGTTTGGCTTGTTCATGACCAGCGTGTCGGGCGCGTTGCCGGGGTTGCCCACGGTCGCCCAGTCGAACGTCACCTGGGCCAACGCGGGTGAGGTGGCGGCAGCCGCAGCGAGCACCAAGAGCGTGGTGTGCCACCTTCCGCGGTCATGTCGCGTGATCACGTCGGGCATCTCCTCGTGAGACGGCCTTCACGACCGGCCGTCATTCGTCCGACTGCACCTCGACGCCGAGCGCCCCGAGCGCCTCGACGAGCCTGCTCTCCTGGGCACCCACGAACGCCGCCGCCACGCGGCCTTCGCCGTCGATGACGTAGAGCGTGGGCAGGCCCGGCACGTTGTATTTCATGCCCGCCACGCTCTCGGCGGAGCCCTTGTCCGCCGGGTCGAAGGCGAACGTGAAATTGAAGTTCGTGCCGCGGTTGACCGCGATCCACTCGTCGAACGACTCCTTGTCATCGTAGACGTTGAGGCTCAGCACCTCCACGTTCTGGTCCTTGACCTTCTGATAGAGCTTCTCGAGGCCCGGCATCGAGGCCAGGCAGGGGCCGCACCAGGTGGCCCAGAAGTCGAGGATCACGATCCTGCCCTTGAAGTCGGCGAGGGAGAGCGGCTTGCCATCGGCCGACTCGACCGTGAACGCCGGGGCGGGCGTTCCCGCCGCCAGCATCGGCCGCACCTCCACCGGCTTCTGGAGCGCCGCCACGTCGCCGCCCGGCGGCGGCACGGGCGTGATCGTGAGCTCGGCGCCGCTGAGCGACGGCCGGGCCACGTACCACCGCTCGTCGATCCGGAAGGGATCGGCGAGGTTGAATCGCTCGGGCGAGCGGAATTCCTTGTCGCCGTCCTTCGACAGCACGCCCTTGAACGTGCCGTCGCCATCGAGGTCCACGCAGAGTTCGACCAACCTGCGCGTGAGGTCGCCGTTCGCCGGCACGGTGTAGAGGCCGTCGTTGGTGTGCTCGGCGAGCACGATTGAATACTCCTTGCCGTCGGCCTCGGGTGTCTCGCCAAGTTCGACCGTGCCCTCGCGGCCCGAGATCGAGGCATACGAAAAGCCCTTCATGTCCGGGCGGCGAAAGATAAAGAGCCGCACCTCACCCGCTTCCGTCTCCTCCGTGAGCGTGCCCCACGAGGCGTGCACGGGGCGGGTGGCGAACGCGACCTTCGTGCCGTTGATGTCCTTGACCACGTCCCACTCGCCCGGGCCGTCGTCGGAGAGGTCGCCGTTCTGGTTCGTGTCGATGTGGAGCCGGCTGCCGTCCTTGGTCACGTCGAGCGCCACGAGCGTGTCGCTCTGGGGACCGTTGCCGACCCGCAGAATGCCGTAGCGCGGCGTGCCCTCGTACGCCGGCTCCTTCAGCAAGCCGGCCGGTTTCTCCGCCACGAGGCTCACCGAGGTGGGCATGTAGCCCATGCGGCTCGCCTTGAGCCGGTCCATGTCCAGGGCCGTGGGGTTCAGCGTGAGGCGAACTTTCACCGGGTTGCCGAGGTCGTCGGCGGCCGGTTCGGCGGCCAGCAGGCTACCGCCGCACGCCGCGCCGAACACGATCATCCAGACGCCGAGCATGGCGGTGAGCGTCACCTGGGGCGGCGGTGGAGCTTCAGGCCGCGACGCGGCGGCGGCGGCGCTGCCACCGCCACGCGACCGACCCGCCGACCATCGCGGCGGTGCCGAGCATGGCGAAGGTCGATGGTTCCGGTACGACAGTCATGAGATCGACACGCATGCTGCCGCCGCTGCTGGCATTGCGGCTATAGCCATTCGTGGCATCGGTGGAGTCGAGGCCCGCGAACGACGACACGTAGCCAAAGGTGCCACTCACACCGACATACCCTGGGTCGAAAGCTCCCACGATTGCAAAGGCGAAACTGGCGTT
>JBJTIV010000230.1:0-4364 GCA_046095145.1 Planctomycetaceae bacterium | reverse complement strand
GACCGCCGCCCGGGCGACGTCGAAGGCCGACCCCGCCTGCGCGCCGGCCGGGACGGCCCGGCGGTGGCCGTCGTCCACCTGCCCCCGGAGCGACGCCAGCGCCGCGGCCGGGGCCGGCCGCTCGTAATCCACGGGGGCCATGCGGCCGATCTCCGCCTCCACGGCCGTGATCCGCTCGACCACCTGACGCAACTCGTCCTTGAGCGCGTCGCCGCCCAGGTCGCGGATCGCGTCGCGGTGCCGCTCCCGCAGGTCTTCCGCCGCGAGGCGATCGGCGTGCGCCCGCCGCGCCGCCGCGGCCGTGGCCACGCCCAGACCCGCGAGCAGCCGGCCGATCTCCGCCTCGAGCGTGGCGATGCGGCCCTGCACCTCCACGAGCGACTGGCCGCCGCCGGGCGTGATCCGGATCGTGGTCGCGCCCACGAGCAGGTCGGCTGCCTCCGTGAGCGTGCGCTCGCCACCGCCGGGCCGACCAGGCCTTCGCGCAGGCGCGGTCGGCCTTCGACGACGCCCGGGCGGCGGTCGAGGCCGCGCGCGGCCAGGTGGACGAGGCCGAGGCGAAGGCGGCCGACGGCCGGATGGCGGTGCAGCGGCTCGCCGGGGAGCAGTCGTCGCTCGAGCGGGCCCACGGCACCGACCGCGAGGCGGAGCTCGCGCGCCGGGCGGCCTCCAAGAAACACGCCGAAGACGAGGTGCGCGAGGGCGAGCGGGCCCTGGCGGGCCTCGGCCCGGAGGCCGTGCGCGGCGACGTCGACCGACTCGAGCGCACCGTGAACGTCACGAAGGGCCAGATCGCGGCGGCCCGCGAGCGGCAGGGCGATGCCCGAGGCCGGCTGCGGCAGGCGGGCACGACGGATCTCCACGGGGCCAAGGCCCTGGCCGACGCCCGGCTCGAGCTGGCGGAGCGCCGCCATGCGGAGATCGACCGCCGGGCCCGGGCCCTCGATCACCTCCGCACGCTCTTCGAGGGCCGGCGGCGGGCGGTCGCCGAGCACTACGCCGGGCCGCTGCGGGCCAAGGTGACCGAGTATCTCGACGCGCTGTTCGGCGCCGGCAGCCGCGTGGCCCTCACGATGACGGAGCGCGGGCTCGAGGGGCTGCGGGTGGCGCGGGCGGCGAGCGGCGGCGTGGAATTCGCCTTTGACGAGCTCAGCGGCGGCACGCGCGAGCAGGTGGCCGCCGCCTGCCGGCTGGCGATGGCCGAGGTGCTCGCGGGCGACCGGCCCGGGGCCTGCCTGCCGATCATGTTCGACGACGCCTTCGTCAATGCCGACCCGGAGCGGATCGAGGCGGTGCAGCGCGTGCTCGACCTGGCCGCCCGCCGCGGCCTGCAGATCATCGTGCTCTCGTGCACGCCGCGGGAGTACGGCCTGCTCGGCGCCGCGCGAATCGACCTCGAGCCGATCCGGCTCGACCACGTCGATCCGGCCGCCGGCGGGGCGCCGCGTTCAACGGAAGCGGCCCGCGCCGCGGACGAGGGGCCCGATGGCGTCGAGGAGGATCCGGGCGCGCCGGGGGCGATCGCGGCGGGCGCCTCGGGCTGACGTGCGACGGCTCGGTCATGAATTCCAAGCCGCACCGACCGAACACTCCCAGCTTTCGTGAGATGCAGTGAAGGGTGTTGCGGGTCCTGCTGGAGAACAGCGGATTTTTACTGGGAGGCCGACATCGCCGAGGAGAAGACGCCCGACCAGCGGGGCTACGTGTTCGCCTCCCGGCCGCTCAGATTCGCGGTCGATTGATCGCCCGCAGCCCCGCGATCAGCACGATCGCGCCGGCCGTGGCCGTCACGAGGCTGCCGATCGCACCATCGGCCGAGAGCCCGAGCAGACCAAACAAAAATCCGCCCAGGATCGAGCCGATCACGCCCATGATCAGATCGGTGACGAGTCCCGAGCCGCCCCCCTTCATGATCTGGCTCGCGAGCCACCCGGCCGCCACACCGATCAAGAGAAACCACAGCAGATTCATGATGCGAGCCTCCGGAAGCCAGGATGATGAAGCCAGGATGACGTCGATCATCCTACCCTCGGGCCCACGCGGCAAACGACGACGGCCGGTCGGGCCTGCAAGGGCTACACTCGGAGATCATGGAGACCTTGCGGCTGCTCCTCTTCACGACGCTCTGGACCGCCATCTGGGCCGCGCCGCTTCCAAAACTCGCCCGCCGCGTGGAACTGTTCGCCGGGCTGATCCCGTTTGCCGCCTTCGGCCTGCGGGTGTTCGGGGCCTGCTTCATCGGCGTGCCGGCCGACGACCCGGTGCGGCAGAGCGTGGCGCCGCTCGTCGACTGGATCAACGGAGCGACGGGCGTGGTCCCATTCCAGTGGGTGCTCGACGTGACCGTGGCGATCGGGCTCGTGTGGTTCGCGTCGATCGCGAACATTCCGCGGCGGTGGCGGTTGGCCACGATCTGGATCATGCCGGCCGTGGCGCTCGCCAGCCTCGCGATCGGGCGGTCGTAGAGACTCGGGCGACGACGGACACCCCCGGCGTCGCCCGGGCCTGAACAGCGATCCGGACGCCGGGACACCGCCGAAACGCCGGCCGGGCCGCAGGGTTTGCCTGGCTTCTCCACATGCACGCGGCCCCGGCACCGTCCGGGAATTCGCCACATCCACCCGCGCGACGGCGCCGATGGTAGCGATGAAACGGCCCCCTCGCGGCAGTGGCGGCTCTCGTGCGACCGAATCGTGGGCCTCGCGACGTGCACCGGCGACAGCGGACGACGGGTCGACCGATGCCCTGGCTCGCCGCGGGGGCGTGGTGCTGCCTCGTCGGTCTGGCCGGCGCGGAAAACCCGCCGCAGCCCTACGTGGAGGAGCCGCGGTATGAGATGGCTCCGCATCTCCTGGACTCGCCGGACGGCTTCCGCGAGCGGCTGGCCGACGCCGGCCTGACCATCCTGGCCGACAACACGGGCTTTTATATCGGCAACGCCAACGGCGGCTTCGACCAGGCCTTCGACTATGCCGGACACGGCGACTACTCGATGCTCGCCGACGGCGGCAAACTCGGCGTGCGCGACGGGCTGTATCTCAAGGTCCGCGCCGAGCACCGGTACGGCGAGACGATCGTAGGCAACGTGGGGTGCTTCATCTCGCCGACGCTGATCGCCGATCTGCCGGTCTACGGCAGCGAGGAGGTGTATCTGACGAACGTTTTGCTCACGCAGGAACTGACCGACGCGTTTTCCGTGTTCGCCGGCAAGATGGACACGCTCGACGGCGACATGAACGCCTTCGCCCACGGACGCGGCAAGACGCAGTTTTCGAACATGGGATTCGTGTTCAATCCCATCGTCGGTGCGACGGTGCCCTACTCCACGCTGGGGACCGGATTCGTGTTTCATCCCGACGGCGGTCCCATGGTGATGGTGACCGTGCTCAACTCGACCGACACGACCGCCACGGGCGGGTTCGACACGTTGTTCAACGACGGCCTGCTCCTCTCGGCGGCCGTGCGGGTGCCGACCTCCTTCCTCGACCGCCCGGGCCACCACCTGCTCGGCGGCACCTGGAACAGCCGCACCTACACCTCGATCGCCGAAGCCTACATCCCCTACCCCGACGTGGCGATTCCGACGACGCGCGGCTCGTGGTGCCTGTATTGGAACTTCGATCAGTTCCTGTTCGTCGATCCGGCCGACGCCACGCGGGGCTGGGGCCTGTTCGGCCGCGCCGGCATCGCGGATCCCAACACCAGCCCGATCGACGCATTCCTGAGCTTCGGCTGCGGCGGCACCGTGCCGGGCCGGACGCGGCGCGACGACACGTTCGGCGTCGGCTGGTACTGGGCGTCGGCGAGCTCCCCGATCGGCACGCTCATCACGTCGCAGTTCGGCCCTGTCGGCGATGGCCAGGGCATCGAGTGCTTCTACAACTACGCCCTCGCGCCGGGCATCCGCATCACGCCCGACCTGCAATACGTCGTGCCCACGCTGCGGCTGGCGGAGCCCGCGCTGATCGCCGGCGTGCGGGCCCTCGTGAGCTTCTGACGAAGAGTCCCTGGCCCTTCGCGGCCACCGGCTCTCGAGGCTTGCCGCTGCTGCGTGCAGGCGGAGACGATTCGCCGGCGGCAGAAAAACGGCTACGCTCAGCACATGCCCACCCCCATGAACGACGCGTCCAAAGAAGCCGCCACGCGGGCTGAGCGTCCATGGTTGCGGGGGCGGCGACAGGCAGCCGTAATCGCCGCCGTCTTGTTCATGGCGGCCCTGTCCGCCCCGGCCGGACAGGCGGGCGACCCCTACCTCGAGGCCCGGCAGGCGATGGTCGCCGAGCACGGCGAGGGCGAGGGCGGGGCCGACGCCCGCGGGCTCGTGGCGCTGCGCGCCGTGCGGCGGCACCTGTTCGTGAGCGCCG
>JBJTIV010000229.1:0-2791 GCA_046095145.1 Planctomycetaceae bacterium | reverse complement strand
GTAGGAGCGTGGAGGTGGCCGCGGCCTGAGGACCGCGACGCTGGAGGCGTCGCTCACTTCCGGGCGGATGCCCGGCAAGGCCGCCGGGGCCAGGGAGGGTAGGAGCGTGGAGGTGGCCGCGGCCTGAGGACCGCGACGCTGGAGGCGTCGCTCACTTCCGGGCGGATGCCCGGCAAGGCCGCCGGGGCCAGGGATGGCCCGGCGGCCGTACAGTCAGTCAATGAAGCCGCTGAGCTCTTCGCTGCGGGCCGGGGCCTGCAGCGTGCGGACGGCCTTGGCCTCGCTCTGGCGGATCCGCTCGCGGGTGACCTTGAAGATGTGGCCCACTTCCTCGAGCGTGTAGCTGTAGCCGTCGCCCAGGCCGTAGCGGAGCTTGATGATCTCGCGCTCGCGGTAGGAGAGGCTCTTCAACACCTTCGCGATCCGGTTGCGGAGCATCTCCTGCGCCGCGCCCACGGCCGGGTTCTCGGCCCCCTGATCGGGCAGGAGGTCGCCGAAGTGGCTGTCCTCGCTGTTGCCCACGGGGCGGTCGAGGCTGATCGGGTAGCGGCTCATCGCCGACACGCGACGCGTCTCGTCCACCGGCGTGCCGGCCCGGGCCGCGATCTCCTCGATCGTCGGCTCGCGGCCGTACTCCTGCAGCAGCTGGCGGGCGACGTTCCGCACCCGGCTCATGGTCTCCACCATGTGCACCGGGATGCGGATCGTGCGGCTCTGGTCGGCCACCGCACGGGTGATCGCCTGCCGAATCCACCAGGTGGCGTAGGTGCAGAACTTGAAGCCGCGGCGATACTCGAACTTGTCCACCGCCCGCATCAGGCCGGCGTTGCCCTCCTGGATCAGGTCCAGGAAGGAGAGGCCGCGGTTGCGGTACTTCTTGGCGATCGACACCACGAGCCGCAGGTTGCCCTCCGACAGACCCCGCTTGGCGTGCTGGTAGCGGGCGAAGATCCGCCGGATCTCGACCATCCGCCGCTCCAGGCTGCGGGGCGTCTCCTGGCAGGCCTTGAGGATGCCGCGATATTCGGTCACGAGCTTCTGCCGCGCGCTCGGCGGCTGCTTGGCCCGCTTGCTCGCGTCGATCTTCGACTTCAATTCCTTGAGGCGGCCCAGGAAGCCCTCGAGCTGCGGGATCATGAGCTCGATCCGCTGCGTGCGCAGCCCGAGCTCCTCGATGAGCCGCACGCAGCGGCGGCGGCGGCGGCCCAGCCGGGCCCACGCCTCGCGCCGCTCCGCCATGCGCCGCTTCTTCGACAGCGCGACGCGGTAGTCGGCCTTGTTCTGCTTGAGCAGCACCTCGAGCGTCCGCAGGTTGTGCGGGAGCCGGCCGAGGATCTGGTCCTTCTCGAGGCGGTCGGTCACCGACACCTGCACGGTGCGGTCGAAGGGCAACTCGCCCTTGTGCACCCGCGCGAGCACGCGGAAGGCCTGCTGGCAGACGAACTCGCACTCCAGCAGCTTGGCGCGGAACCGGGCCCGGGTGGTCTCGATCTGGCGGGCCAGGTGGATCTCCTGGGCCCGCGTGAGCAGCGGGATCTCGCCCATCTGCGTGAGGTACATGCGGACGGGGTCGTCCGACCAGTTCTCGACCTGCTCGACGATCACGTCCTCGCCGTCGGCCGCCGTGTCGATCTCGGCCTCGGCCTCGACCTCGATCTCGCCCTCGGGGAGCACCGCCGTCTCGGCGTCGTCGACGAGCAGTTCGGCGTCGGCCTCCTCGGCGTCGACGACCTTCTCCGTCAGCTCCTCCACTTCCTGCGGGTTGGAGACGACGTCGTCCTCGAGTTCATCCAGCAGCGAGTCGTACAAGGGTCTGCTCCTTCATGGACGCGGCGGAACCGTTCGTGCGACGCCGGCCCGGCGGGCCGGGCGGGACCGTGTGTCGTCCCGCGAACCCGTCGGACCGTCGCTCCACCGCCGGCGTATCATTCGACGAGCCGACAGTCTGATTCAAGGGGCGGGCAAGTCCAGCCGACGCCGGGCCGGGTCCGCGGGGCCGGGTGTGCGGCCGGCGGACACGGCAAAAACCGGTGCAGAAGCGGGAAAAACCCGGGGCGGAGAGGGGACGGAGCCGGGAGGGCGGCGGGTTCGCGAGGGACACGGCATTATGTCGCTGCGGCGTCGGACAGGCCAGTTTTTTTTCGGTGGGAATTCCGTTTTTTGGAGGCTGCGGGGCCGCGAATGGTAAAAGACTCCGACTGCGAAGAGATCGCGGGCCCCCGCCGATGACCCGCTACCTGCTGCCCTGCTCCTGTTCGCGCCGGATCGCCGTCGCCGCCGGCCAGGCGGGGGGCAGCGTCCGCTGTCCGGGCTGCGGCGCCGCCGTGGCCGTGCCCCGGCTCGGCGAACTCGGCCGCTTGGAACGGGACGCGTCCGGCCCGGAGCCGGCGGACGCGGGCCGCGGCTGGAATGCGGCGCGAGCCTGCCTGCTCGGTGGCGTCGTGGTCGCCGTCGGTGCGGCCGCGGCGGCGGCGTGGCGCCGTGGCTGGCGATCGGCCGTGGCACCGCTCGACCAGGCCGCGGTCCGTGCGGCCGTCGCGGCGGCGCCGGTGGAGCAGGTCCACGAGTCGTGGCTCGTCTACGAGCGCTACGGCATCGGCAGGCCAGCCGTGGCCGAGGAGGAGCGCCGCGTGCGGCAGGCCCAGGCGATCCGCGGCCTCGAGACTGTCGCCTGGCTGACGGCCGCGGCGGGTGCCGCCGCGGGCGTGGGCGGAGCGATCGCCGCGGCCCTGCGCCGGCGGACGACCGGGGCGTCGGCCTGACGCCACCCGACGCCTACCGCTGTCGGCTG
>JBJTIV010000228.1:0-2415 GCA_046095145.1 Planctomycetaceae bacterium | reverse complement strand
GCGGCTGGGCGTGGCATCGTTCCGGGGATCGGCTGATCGCGTGCTCGAGCGGGCCGTACTCGCCGCCGAGGCCTTCGGGCTCGAGGCCTTTGCGAGGCTCTGCGGCGACCGGCCGCTGTTCCCCATCGACGATCTCCTCGGGGCGGCGGAAGCGATCCGGGCGGCCGAGGCTCACGGCACCGGATCCCCCCCGGACCTGGTCACCAACTGCCTGAATCAGCGCTGCCCGCGAGGCCTCACGACCGAGGTCGTGCGCACCGTCACGCTGCGGCGTATCCTGGGACGGGACGTGACGGCCGAGCAGCAGGAGCACCTCACGCGATACTTCTACGACCACCCGGCGGACTTCCGCATCGTGAGCCTTCCCGCGCCGACCGAGCCGTTCGTCTGCCCGGGCTTCGCGGTGGATACCGAGTCGGACCTCGTGATGCTCGACCGCATCTTCACCGTATCCCCAGCCCTCGACCTTACCCCCGCCGAGGCGGACCGGATTCATGCAGCATGAGAGATCACTTCATCCACCCCGCCCAGACCAACCTCGAACTCTACGCGCAGGCGATCGCCCGCGGGTGTTCACGGGACCAGTGCCGCATGATCGCCGACGCGTACGTGTTCGCGCTGCGGCAGGTGTTTTCGCTGGGCAGGGGCTCCGGAAAGCCCTTCATCGCCCACCTCGTGGGCACCGCGAGCCTCGTCATGGAATCCGGCTGTCCCGACGAGTGGGTGATCGGGGCGTTGCTGCATGCGATCTATCAGCGCCGGGTGCCGTTCGAAGGCGGCCTCCAGCCTCAGGAGCGGCGCCGCGTGGTCGCGAATCGCTTCGGGGCTGGCGTCGACGATCTCCTGCACCGCTACACGGCGTTCGAGTCGGAGGATCTGGGCAGATTCACGGGTGACGGCACCGAGGGAGACGCCGACGTGCTGACCCTCCGCCTTGCGGATGAACTCGAGGACATCTGCGGCCACGCCCTCGCGCTGCACGGCAACCCCGGAGCGGACGACGGCGGCCTGCGCGGCGCGTATCCGTGGCGCCGGGACGCCAAGACCGCCGAGGCGCCGACCCTGCTCGCGTTGACCGGCCGGCTCGGGCTCGAGGGCATGCACCGCGGCTTTCGCCACTGGCTGGATTTCGCGTCCACTCCCGCAGCCCTCGCTGACATGCGCACGGGCTGGCTGAGCAGCGTTACCTTGGGGGAATAGGACTCCTCCGGTGGCGTGCGCTGCGCCACCGCAACCCACTGCGTGATCGCCGATCGTGTCGGCGAGCACCGCGTTCTTCTGGATCACCAGCGGTTCCCTGGCCGCTCGTGCGTCGCGGTTGGAAGCCTAAGTGTTCAATCCGGAGTCCTATCAGCCAGGCTCAAGCACTGGTGGCCGACCTGAGCCTCGACACGAGGATGCTGCAGGAAGTGCTCACAAAAAACGATGGCCCAATGTGCATCTCGAGGAGCGTGGATTTGCGTGGAGGGAGGATTCCAATCGGGTGCGTCCGCACGGTGAACCCACCCGGCACATGTGCGCCCTCGTCATGCCCAGCTTAAAGACTCGGTCCGACTTCATGTCCCGGCTACGCGGCGTTGGCATCCCCTCGGTATTCTGTCACCAACGGTCTATCTCAGCGGGTTCGCCTGTCGCTGGGGCGGCCGAACGGGCGATTGCGCGGCGACTGCGACTGACAGCGACCGGCCGATGTGATAGCCCGCGTGACGAGTGTGACGGAAGACGAATAGGCGTGCGTGATCGAGTGCGTGCCCTCATGGTGATCCCTTGGTGACGCGACCCCCAGCCGACGGGACGATGCAGTACGCCGGAACCTACGATGCCGGCGCATCGATGCCGGTCCCCTTGCATCGGATGTTCGCCGCCGTCGTGCTGGGGACGTGTCTCGTCCACCTCACCACGCTCACCAGGAGTCCGCCTGCGTGGCAGGACGAGGTGCAGATCATCGACTATGGCCGCGTCGTGCTGCCCGGCAGCGACCAGTCGTTCGGGGTCAATTGGCACGCGCAGAACCGGCCGATTCGTCTGTTGAATTACATCGGGCCCGTGGTGCAGGAAGCCGCGTGTCGCGCATCCGCGAACACGAGCGTCGGCCCCCGTCTGTCGGCCCTGCTCGGAGCGGTGGTCGCCGCGATCGCGATGCGGGGCTGGCTCTTGGCCACAGGCGTGTCGCCATCGATCGCCTTCGTCGCCGCCTGGGCATTCCTCTGGGACCCTCTGTTTGCGTCGAGCTATCGCAGCGTCCGCGTTGATTCGTGGTGCATGGCCGCGCTGCTCGCCTCGCTCTGGTGTGTGCGTCGGGCATCACGGAGCGGCACGGGTGATCGGATGTTGGTTGCCGCAGGAGCGTTCGTAGCCGTGGCGGCACTCACCTGGCCTTCGGCGATCCTGCTCGCACCGCTCCTGGCGTATGAG
>JBJTIV010000227.1:0-9983 GCA_046095145.1 Planctomycetaceae bacterium | reverse complement strand
TACGTGGCCTTTCCGCTCGTCGACGAGTCGGGCCGGCCCACGAACCGCAGCCTCGTCGCCTGGACCACCACGCCCTGGACGCTGCCCTCGAACCAGTTCGCGGCGGTGACCACGTATTCCGGCCCGTCGGCCGCGTCGGCGGCGCGGAGCACGACGTAGTCGAGGTCGGCCTTCACGGCGGCAAACTGGTTCGACGGCAGCGTCCACGGCGTGGTCGTCCAGGCGACGAGGCTGCGATTCGTGGGCCGGCCCGACTCGTCGACGAGCGGAAAGGCCACGTAGACGCTCGGGTCGGCCACCTCCCGGTAGCCCTGGCCGACCTCGCCGCTGGAGAGCGCCGTGCCCCCCTGCGCCCACCACCAGACGATCTTGTGCCCCTCGTAGAGCAGGCCCCGGTCGAAGAGTTCCGCCAGCGCCCACCATACGCTCTCCACGTACGAGCGGTGGTAGGTGACGTAGGCATCGGAGAGGTCGATCCAGAAGCCGATCCGCTCGGTGAGCGTCTCCCACTCCTGCATGTAGCGCCACACGCTCTCCTGGCACTTGTGGATGAAGGGCTCGACCCCGTAGGCCTCGATCTCGGCCTTCGAGTGGATGCCGAGTTCCTTGCAGACCTCGACCTCGACGGGCAGGCCGTGGGTGTCCCAGCCGGCCTTCCGCTCGCAGTATTCGCCCCGCATCGTGCGGTAGCGCGGGTAGAGATCCTTGATCGCGCGGGTGAGGCAGTGGCCGGGATGGGGCATGCCGTTGGCGGTCGGCGGGCCCTCGTAGAACACGAACCGCGGCGATCCGCGCCGCCGCTCGAGCGACTTCCGGTAGGTGCCATCCGCCCGCCACAACGCGGCGATCGACTTCTCGAGGGCGGGAAAATCCGGCTTGCCGCGGACGGGTTCGAACATGCGATCGGCGGGCGCGATGTGGGTCAGACGGGCCGGAAAGCCGGCAATCCTACCGGGAAACACGGGCCGGCGCCGATGCGCGGGCCGTTTGCTTCGGCCGCGGCGCCGTGCGACCATCGGCGAGCCTTCTCGTCACAGGTTCGTCACAGGTTCGTCACAGGAGCCTCGTCCATGCGTGCCCTCGCCCATCCCGAACGTCTCGAAGGCCGCATCGCCCTCGTCGCGGACGTGTTCACGGTCTCGAGCCTCGCAGACTCCGGTCCCGGGTCGCTGCGGCAGGCCCTCCTCGATGCCAACGCATCCGCGGGCTTCGACGTGATCGAGTTCACCGTCGCCGGCACGATCCGCGTGGGCCGCACCGCGCTGCCCCCGATCACCGAAGGCCTGCTGCTCGCCGGCCGGACCGCACCGGGCTACGCCACCAAGCCAGTGGTGCGGATCGACTTCCAGAACACGGCCGGCCTCATCGTGGCCGCCGGCGCCGACTTCGCGCGGATCGAGGGCCTGTCGCTCGTGGACGCCGCGGGCCCGGGCGTGACCGTCGCCGGATCGAACGCCCGACTGTCGAACAACTTCATCGGCGTGTGGGGCAACGGCCTGACGGTCGAGCCCAACCGCGGCGCGGGCGTGCTCGTGCAGTCCTCCGCCGTGGCCACCGTGATCGGGTTCGATTCGGCCGAGCGGTTCGAGCTCTCGAACCTGATCAGCGGCAACCTCGGCGACGGCGTCACGATCGACGGCGCCCGGGACTCGGTCGTGGCGGCCAACCAGATCGGCACCGACGTCGCCGGCCGCATCGCCCTGGGCAACCGCGGCCACGGCGTCCGGATCACGAACGGCGCCACCCTCTCGCTGATCGGCGGCGAGGCGACCGGCGGCAACAATCCGACCCAGGGCTCGTTCGTGCGGCCGCCGCGGGGCAACCTGATCTCCGCGAACCGGCGCTGCGGCGTGCTGATCGACGCCGGCGCCACGAACAACCAGCTCAGCGGCAACTTCATCGGCACGACCGCGTCGGGCAACGCCCCATTGGGCAACTGGCAGGATGGCGTGGCGATCGTGAACGCCAACGGCAACCGGCTCACCGGCACGGAGATCGGCCTCGACCCCTTCGTCTACTACAACGTCCTCGCGGGCAACGGGGGCAACGGGCTGCGGGTCACGAGCTCCAACGACACGACCGTCTACGCCAACTTCTTCGGCCTGGGGGCGAACAACGCCGCGCGAGTGGCCAACGGCCGCAGCGGGCTGCTCGTGGACGGCACGTCGCAGGTGATCACCGTGGGCGGCGTGATCCCGCTGGGCAACGTGATGAGCGGCAACGTGCGGCACGGCATCGAGGTGCGCGACACGGCCGGCGGCTTCGTGTCGTTCAACAGCTTCGTGGGCCAGGTGGCCTTCGGCGGCGCCGTCCCCAACGGCCTGTCCGGCATCCTCGTGACCTCGAGCAACCCGGGCTTCGACCCGGCGGTGTCGTCCACCTGGAACCGCATCCGCACGAGCCTCATCGGCGGCAACCTCGGCAGCGGCATCGAGTTCCTGGGCAGCGCCCGGGGCGCCGAGGTCACCGACACGGCCGTCGGCACGGACTACACGATCAACGGCGCCCTGCCCAACCTCGTCCACGGCATCGTGGTCGGCGGCAACGCCAGCCAGATCGCGATCGGCGGCTTCCAGCCCTCGATCGAGCGCATCGACGGCGGGTTCGGCGTGCACGTGGGCGCCAACAAGGGATACGGCGTCGTGTTCCAGGGCCGGGCCCGCGACTGCGTCATGTTCAACACGCGGGTGGGGCTCGGCTCCGGCGAGACGGTCACGAGCGCTGTCAGCCTGCCCAACGGCGCGGGCGGCGTCTTCCTCGGCCCCGGCACGGCGAACGTCACGCTCGGCGGTCCGCTCGCCGCGCCACCGGGCCAGCGCTTCGCCAACGAGATCGTCGGCAACCGGGGCAACGGGCTGACGGCCGTGACGTCGAGCGGCTTCACGCTGCTCGGCTCCACGATCCGCGACAACACGGCCGCCGGCATCGTGCTCAACGGCACCACCGGCGCCACGATCGGCTCGGACAGCGGTCCGAACACGATCGTGCGGAACGGCACCTGGGGCCTCTACGCGACCGGCTTCGTGGGCGGCACCCGCGTGCCGTTCAACGAGATCCTCGGCAACGGCGCGAGCGGCGTGCGGCTCGCCTCCGCCCGCGGCATCACCGTGGGCGGCACGGGGGTCACGTCCGCGCGCCTCCCCGCCGGCAACCTGATCGCGGACAACAGGGCGTGGGGCATCCTGGCGACGGGCTGGTGCCGGGGCACCACGATCGGCCTCAACACCGTCGTGAACAACACCCCCGGCAACGTGAGCACGAAGGGGGCGACGGGCCTCGCGATCCTCGTGCCGTGACGCACCGGTCAGCCCAGGTCGACGGTGCGGCCGGTCCGCACGCTCTCGTCGGCGGCCAGCACGATCCGCAGGCTGTTGACGGCGTCGTCCATGTGGTCGGAGAGGTCGCGGTCGTTGACGATCGCGTCGAGGAAGAACTCCTGCTCCAGGCGGCAGAGGCCGTCGTGGTCGGGCTCGCCGGAGCAGTCGATCAGGTCGTCTGTCCGGGCGAACGAGCCGTCGGGCTTCAGGGCCGAGTGGTGCACCCGCAGGAGCGCGGCCTTCGTGTGCCCCTCGATCTCGTCCGTGCCGGCCGCCCCCTCCTTCACGCCCGCGATGCTCACGCAGCCCCGCGGGCCGACCACGTCCTTCACGAAGAACGCCGTCTCGCTCATCATCGGCCCCCAGCCGGCCTCGTACCAGCCGACCGAGCCGTCGGCGAAGGTCACCTGGAGGTTGCCGTAGTTGTACATGCCGGGCTTGAGCTCCTCCGACAGCCGCGCGCCGATGGCGCTCACGCGGACCGGCTTCGACCGCGTCATCTGGCACATCACGTCGACGTAGTGCACGCCGCAGTCGACGATCGGCGACATCGAGTCCATCAGCGACTTGTGCGTGCGCCACTGGTCGCCCGACGACTGCTGGTTGAGGTTCATCCGCATGACCAGCGGCGTGCCGAGCGTGCGGGCGGTGTCGATGAACCTCTGCCACGTGGGATGGACGCGGAGGATGTAGCCCACGACGAGTTTCCGGCCCGCCCGCCGTGCCGCGGCCACGACCGCGCGGGCCTCGGCCACCGTGACCGCCACGGGCTTCTCCAGGAACACGTGGCAGCCCGCGGCGAACGCCTTCGTGGCGTAGTCGGCGTGGGTGTCGGGGTAGGTGTTGATCGACACGGCGTGGGGCCTCGTGGCGGCCAGGGCCGTGTCGAAGTCGGAAAACTGCGGGTAGTCGGCCCCCAGGGCGTCGAGCAGCGCGCGGCGCGACGTCTCGCCGCGCGAGACCACGCCCACGATCCGGAAGCCGTCGAGCGCGTGGTAGGCCTTGGCGTGGGAGACGCCCATGTGGCCGCAGCCGACCACCAGCACGTCGAGGGGAGCGGGCATCGCACTGGCTCCGGCGTGTGACGCGGGGCGGGGATGGGCGCGGCCGTTAGCCGCGGCCGGCGTCGCGGACGGCCCCGAGCACGAGCGCGCGGAGCTTCGGCTCGGCCGACCGGGCGGCGGCGAGGATGTGGTCGACCGTGGCCACCTCCAGCGCGTCGGGCAGGCACATGTCGGTGATCACCGAGATCCCGAGCACCCGCATCGACGAGTGGACGGCCACGATCACCTCGGGGATCGTCGACATGCCGATCGCGTCGGCGCCGATGATCCGCAGGAAGCGGTACTCCGCCCGGGTCTCCAGGTTCGGGCCGGTCACCGCCGCGTAGACGCCGCGATGGCAGACGAAGTTCTCGCGGCGGGCCACCGCCAGCGCGGCGTCGACGAGTTCGGGCGTGTAGGGGGCCGACATGGCGGGAAACCGCGGTCCCAGCCGCTCGTCATTGAGCCCGATCAGCGGATTGCCGCCGAGCAGGTTGATGTGGTCGTCGATGACCATCACGTCGCCGGTGCGGAAGTTGGGATTGAGGCCGCCGCAGGCGTTGGTGACCACGAGCAGGTCGGCCCCCAGCCGCTTGAGCACGCGGACCGGAAACGTGATCTGTGCCAGCGGGTGCCCCTCGTAGGCGTGCATGCGGCCCTCGAGCACGACCGTCGGCACCCCTTCGAGCAGCCCGCAGACGAGCTGGCCGGTGTGGCCGGGGGCGTGGGACTCGGCGAAGTGCGGGATGTCGCCGTAGGGGATCGCGACCCGCTCGGTGACGGCCTCCGCCACGGCGCCCAGGCCGCTGCCCAGGATCACTCCCACCTTGGGCGCCCGCTTCCAGCGGGACGAGATGACGGCGACGGCTTCCGTGATCTTGTCGTATTGGTCGAGCATGCCTGCTCCCCTGGGACGGCCGGGATCACGGCCGGGGCCGCATGATACCCGAGCGGCGGCCGCGGGCGCAGGGGTCGCTCACTCGCCGTCGACGAGCGCGCGGAAGTCGGGATGGTCCTGGAGCGACTCCAGGTCGGGGTCGGACTCCATGTGCGCCAGGTCGTCGTAGCCGAGCAGGATCGCCCGCGACAGGGAGTCGATGGCCTCGTCGGGCCGGCCCGCCCGGGCCAGCGAGCAGGCCAGGTTGGAGCGGGCCAGGTAGTCGTCGGGCTGCAACTCGACGAGCGTGCGATCGAGGTCCACCGCCCGCGTCACGAGCCCCTTCTTCGACACGAGCTCCGCCAGCACCCGCAGCACCTCGACCGAATCGCCGCGACGGGCCAGCAGCCGCTCGAAGAAGTCGACGTCGAAATCGAGCTGGTTCAGGCTGCCGAACCAGGCTGCGGGCTTCCGCCGGCGGGTGCGGCCCTCGGCCGGGCCCTTGGAGCCGGGGTCGTCCGAGGCGGGTTGGGGGGTATCGCGTCCGGCCATCCGCACGCTCTCCGCGGCCTACTTCTTGCGTCCCGGCCCCTTGCCGGGAGGCAGCTCGTCGGAGTCGGTCTCGTCCGGGTGGTCCCAGTCGGGATCGTTCTCCTCCTCCTCGAAGTCGTCGTCAAACTCGTCGTCGAAGTCGTCGAAGTCGGACTCCTCGTCGGACAGCGGCTGCGCGACCGACAGATCCTCCTCGTCGCCGAGATCCTCTTCCTCGTCGTCGGGGTCGGCGCACTCCAGCCGCCGCGCGGGACGCTCCGGCACGGACGGGGCGGGAGCCACGCCCGGAACCGCCGTCACCGGGCGAGCGACTGCGGAATCCATGGTGACGAGCATCGACGACGTTCTCACAAGGGTGCCGAAAGGACCAGAGCAAACAGTTTCGCGCCGGCCGCGTCAAGCCGCGGATTCCCGGCGAGACTCCATCATACGCCGGGCGCGGGCCGGCGGGCCGGTTTCGGCATGGCGGCCACGTCAGGTGTGGTAGTCGGCGTTCAAGTGGACGTAGTCGGCGGTCAGGTCGCTCGAATATAAGCGGATGCCGGCCGGGCCGGAGGCCAGGTCGACCTCGATGAGGGTCTCCCGGGAGCCCTTGATCGAGGCCGACACGGCGTCGGCGTCGAACGGCACCGGGGCGCCCCGCTCGAAGAGCAGGGTGCCGTTGAGCCGCAGCCGGAGGCGCGCGGGGTCGAAGGCCACCCCCGAATAGCCGGCCGCCGACACGATCCGGCCCCAGTTGGGGTCGGCGCCGTGCACGGCCGTCTTCACCAGCGGGCTGTCGCCGATCGTGCGGGCCACCTGCCGGGCCTCGTCGCGGGTGCGGCAGCCGGAGACCTCGATGCGGAGCACGTGCGTGGCACCCTCGCAGTCGTCGGCCATCTCGCGGGCCAGCGTCTCGCACACGCCCGTCAGCGCCCGCCCGAAGGCCTCCAGTCCCGCGCCGGAGAGCGCCGTGCCGCCGGCAGCCCCGTTGGCCAGGAGCAGGACCGTGTCGTTGGTGCTCATGTGGCCGTCCACGCTCACGCAGTTGAACGACACCTCCGCCGCCTCGCGCAGGAGCCGCTCGGCGTCGGCCGGCTCCAGGGCCGCGTCGGTGAGCACGACGCCGAGCATCGTGGCCAGCCGCGGGCCGATCATCGCGGCCCCCTTGGCCATGCCGAACACCGTGAGGGGCGTGCCGGCGACGGTGATCGTGGCACCGGCCAGCTTGGGCCGCGTGTCCGTCGTCATCATGCCGCGGGCGGCCGTCACGGCCGCCGTGTCGTCGGCCCCGAGCCGGTCCTGCACCGCGGCGATGCCGGAGCGGATCTTCTCCAGCGGCAGAAACTCGCCGATGATCCCCGTGGACAAGACCAGCACCTCGTCGGCCGTCGCCCCGACCGTGGCGGCGGCGGCCGCGGCCATGGAGCGGGCGTCGTCGAGGCCGCGGGCGCCGGTGCAGGCGTTGGCGTTGCCGGAGTTGAGGATCACCGCCCGGAAGTTGCGGCCGGGCGTGAGCGAGCGGTCGTAGGCCACCGGGGCGGCGAACACCAGGTTCGTGGTGTACACGCCCGCGGCCGTGGCCGGGAGGTCCGAGACCACGAGCATCACGTCCTCGCGGCTGGCGTTGCGCTTGAGGCCCGCGTGCACGGCCCCCATGCGGAAGCCGCGGGGCACGGGCGGGATCGGCAGCCGGATCGGCGTGTCGGCGACGCTCATCTGGTGACGCTCCTCAAAGGAGGCCCGCCGTCTCGGGATGGCCGAACATGACGTTGAAATTCTGCACGGCCGCGCCCGCCG
This sequence comes from Planctomycetaceae bacterium, assembly GCA_046095145.1. GTDB lineage: Bacteria > Planctomycetota > Planctomycetia > Pirellulales > UBA1268 > QWPN01. The sequence goes on along the minus strand of JBJTIV010000227.1, from coordinate 2,415 downwards.
CCCCCTTCACCAGGTTGTCGAGGCAGGAGATGAGCAGCACCCGGCCCCGCACCACGCGGGCCGTGATGTCGCAGAAGTTCGTGTCGACCGTGTCCTTGGTGCCCGGCAGGTGGTCCACCACCCGCACGAACCGCTCGGCGGCGTAGGCGTCGCGGAGCCGCTTGAGCACGTCCGACTCGGTGACGGCCTTCCGGGGCCGGACGTAGATCGTGGACAGGATGCCGCGGTCCATCGGCGCCAGTTGCGGCGTGAAGATCACCTCCGGCCGCGTGCCGGCGTGCCGCGCGACGATCTGCTCGATCTCCGGCGTGTGGCGGTGGCGGCCGACGTTGTAGGCCGACATGCTCTCGTTGCACTCGGGGAAGTGCGTCATGAGCTTGGGCTGCCGGCCGGCGCCGCTCACGCCGCTCTTGGAGTCGACGATGATGTCGGCCGGCTCGACGAGCCCGCTCTTGAAAAGCGGCGCCAGCGGCAGGATCGCCGACGTGGCGTAGCAGCCCGGATTGGCGACGAGCCGCGCCTCGGCGAGCTGTGACCTGAACAGTTCGGGCAGTCCATACACCGTGGCCCCGAGCCGGCCGGCGTCGGGATGGTCGTGGCCGTACCACTCGCGGTAGGTGGCGGCGTCGTCGAGCCGGTAGTCGGCGCTGAAGTCGACCACGCGGGCGCCCGCCGCGAGCACCCGCGGCAGGATCTCGGCGCTGGCGCAATGGGGCAGGCAGCCGAACACGCAGTCGGCCCGCTTTCCCACCTCCTCCGGCGCGAGGTCCTCGAGCGGCAGGTCGAGCCGGCCCACGAGGCTCGGATGCACCGTCGAGATCGGCGGGCTGCCCTCCTGCCGGCTCGTGACGGCGACGATCTTCGCGTGCGGATGCCGCAGCAGGATCTTCACGGCCTCGAGCGCCGTGTAGCCGGTGGCCCCGAGGAGGTGGGAAAGCGGGCCGACTGCGTGTTCGGCTGCCTGCCCCACTGCGCGAGTGCCGAGATCCTGCCGCGGGTGCTCGCCGCCGGCGCCCGGGTGGTGGACTTCAGCGCCGAGTACCGGCTCGACGACGCGGCGACCTACCAGGAGTGGTATGGCCACGAGCATCCCGACGCGGGCCGGCTCGGCAGCACGGCCTACGGGCTGCCGGAACTGTTCCGCGACCGCATCCGCGACGCCGACCTCGTGGCGAATCCCGGCTGCTACGCCACCTCGGCGATCCTGCCGCTGGCCCCGCTCGTGAAGGCGGGCCTCGTGGCGGATGACGACCTGATCGTCGACTCCAAGAGCGGCGTCAGCGGCGCGGGGCGGCAGCCCAAGCTGATGACGCACTTTCCCGAGTGCAACGAGAGCCTGTCGGCCTACAACGTGGGCCGCCACCGCCACACCCCCGAGATCGAGCAGGTGATCGCCCGCCACGCCGGGGCGCGGCCGCAGGTGATCTTCACGCCGCAACTCGCACCGATGGATCGCGGGATCCTGTCGACCATCTACGCCCGCCCGCGCAAGCCGGTCACCGAAACGGAGGTGCTGGCGAGGCTCCGCGAGGCCTATGCCGGCGAGCGGTTCGTGCGCGTCGTCGACCACCTGCCCGGGACCAAGGACACCGTGGGCACCAACTTCTGCGACATCACCGCCCGCGTGGTGCGGGGCCGGGTGCTCCTCATCTCGTGCCTCGACAACCTCGTGAAGGGGGCCGCCGGGGCCGCGGTCCAGAATTTCAACGTCATGTTCGGGTTCCCCGAAGCCGCCGGTCTCCTCTGATGAGCCTCGCCGACACCCCGGTCCGCCTGCCGATTCCCGCCGTGCCCCGCGGCTTCCGCCTGGGGGCCGTTCATGCGGGCATCAAAAAGAAGTCGACCCGCGAGGACGTGACGCTCGTCGTCTCCGACCTTCCCGCGACCGCCGCCGGCGTGTACACGACGAACCTCGTGTTCGCGGCCCCGGTGGCCTGGGACCGCTCGCTGACGCCCGGCCGCGGGTTCCGGGCCGTCGTCGTCAATTCCGGCAACGCCAACGCCTGCACCGGCGCCCGGGGCCTCGACGACGCGCGGGCGATGGCCGCCGCGGCGGGCGCGGCGGTCGGCGCCTCCGCCGAGGAGGTGCTCGTGCTGTCCACGGGCATCATCGGCGATTTTCTGCCGCTGGAGACGATCCGCAAGGGCATCACGGCCGCACGCGAGCGGCTCGGCGCCGACGACGAGGCCGCGGTCACGGCGGCCCGCGGCATGATGACGACCGACACGCGGCCCAAGCTCGCCGGCGCGGAATTCACCGCCGCGGGCACTCCCTGCACCGTCTTCGGCATGGCGAAGGGGGCGGCGATGATCGGCCCGCGGCTGGCGACGATGCTCGGTGTCGTGCTCACCGACGCGGCCGTGGAGCCGGAAGACGCCCAGCGGCTCCTGCGGGAAGCGGCGGAGGTGTCGTTC
>JBJTIV010000226.1:0-2111 GCA_046095145.1 Planctomycetaceae bacterium | reverse complement strand
CGTCGCGGCCCTTCCGCGGCCGGTTGCCGCGGCGGCCGCCGCCGAAGCCGCCGCCGAAGATGCCGCCGCCGAACAGGTCGCCGAAGGCCTCGAAGATGTCGTTGATGTCGCTGAAGTCGTGGGCGCGTCCGCCCTGGAGGCCCGCGTGGCCGAAGCGGTCGTAGCGGGCCCGCAGGTCGCCGTCCGACAGCACCTCGAAGGCCCGCGCGGCCTCCTTGAAGCGGGCCGCCGCCACCTCGTCGCCGGGATTCCGGTCGGGGTGGTACTTGAGCGCGAGCTTCCGGTAGGCCTCCGTGATCTGCGCGGAGGTGGCCTTCCGCTCGACGCCGAGCACCTCGTAGAAGTCGCGCTGGTCAGCCATGGTGGCGGGAAGCGCCGCGCGACCGCGAGGTCACCGGACGCTGCCCTCGATCTTCCGCTTCTTGGCCTCGTCCTTGTCCAAGGTCGTCACGAGGGCCTCGGTCGTGAGCAGCAGGCCCGCGATGCTCGCCGCGTTCGTGAGCGCGACCCGCACCACCTTCACGGGATCGATGATCCCGGCCTTGAGCATGTCGACGTACTCGCCCTTGTTGGCGTCGTAGCCGATGTTCACGTCCTTCTGGGCCACCTCGTCGGCGACCACGGCGCCGTCGATGCCGCCGTTCTCGGCGATCTGCCGGATCGGGGCTTCGAGGGCGTGGAGGATGATGTCCACGCCGATCTTCTCGTCGCCCTTGGCCTGCGAGCGGGCCTTCTCCACCGCCTCGCGGCAGCGGAGCAGGGCCACGCCGCCGCCGGGGACGATGCCCTCCTCGACGGCCGCCCGCGTGGCGTGCAGGGCGTCCTCGACGCGGGCCTTCTTCTGCTTCATCTCGGCCTCGGTGCCGGCGCCGACCGACACGATCGCCACGCCGCCGGTGAGCTTCGCGAGCCGCTCCTGGAGCTTCTCGCGGTCGTACTCGCTCTCGGTGTTCTCGATCTGCTGGCGGATCTGCTGCACGCGGGCCTGCACGTCGGCCTGCTTGCCGGCGCCCTGCACGATCGTGGTCTCGTTCTTGTCGACCGTGACCTTCTTCGCCTTGCCGAGGTGGGAGAGGTCGAGGCTCTCGAGCTTGAGACCGAGGTCCTCGCTGATGAGCGTGCCGCCGGTCAGCGTGGCGATGTCGCCGAGCATCGCCTTGCGGCGGTCGCCGAAGCCGGGGGCCTTCGCGGCGCAGACGTTGAGCACGCCCCGCAGTTTGTTCACCACGAGCGCCGTCAGCGCGTCGCCGTCGACGTCCTCCGCGATGATGAGCAGCGGCTTGCCCGACTGCGCCACCTTCTCGAGCAGCGGCAGCAGGTCGCGGAGGTTCGAGATCTTCTTCTCGTGGATCAGGATCAGGGCGTCGTCGAGCTGGCAGACCATCTCGGCCGTCTTGTTGATGAAGTAGGGCGACACGAAGCCCTTGTCGAACTGCATGCCGTCGACGAAGCGGACGGTCGTGTCGATCGTCTTGCCCTCCTCGACGGTGATCACGCCGTCCTTGCCCACCTTTTGCAGGGCCTCGGCGAGCAGGTCGCCGATGGAGCGGTCGTTGTTGGCGCTGATGGCGCCCACCTGGGCGACCTCCTCGGGCCGCGACACCGTGCGGGCCATCTCCATCAGCCGCTGCACCGCCGCGGCCACGCCCTTCTCGATGCCCCGGCGGACCGCCGTGGGGTTCGAGCCGGCGGCCACGTTCCGGGTGCCCTCGCGGAAGATCGCCCGGGCGAGCACCGTGGCCGTCGTCGTGCCGTCACCGGCGAGGTCGGAGGTCTTCGAGGCCACCTCGTTGACGAGCTTGGCACCCATGTTCTCGAAGGCGTCCTCGAGATCGACCTCCTTGCTCACGGTGACGCCGTCCTTGGTGACGGTCGGGCCGCCGTAGGACTTGTCGATGATGACGTTGCGGCCGGTGGGCCCCATCGTCACCGCGACGGCGTCGGCGAGCTTCTCGACGCCCTTGAGCAGTTTGGCGCGGGCGACGTCGTCGAACATCAGTTGCTTGGGCACGGGGCGATCTCCTCGCGGTGGACGTGGGGTGGTTCGGGGAAGGGAAGGGGCTCAGGCCAGCACTTTCGCGAGGATGTCGCTCTCGCGGAGAATCTTCACC
>JBJTIV010000225.1:0-19005 GCA_046095145.1 Planctomycetaceae bacterium | reverse complement strand
GCCCTCCGCTCACTCGGAGGTGCCTGCGCTTCGCCCTCCGGGCTGCGCTGGCCACCTACGCCGGCTCGAGGACACGAGCATCCCCTCGCTGAGAACGCGAGGCGCATAGGCCTGGGCTTCTTTCGACGCCGTGGCTCCGGGAGGAAGCCCGGAGCGCAAGCGACGGGTATGGGAGTCGAAGGCCTGACGGCTCCGCGGTGGCCGGTCGAGAACGCAGGCCGCATTCCCCGCGCTCGCGCTTGGGGCTTCCTGTCGGGATGCTCGTGTCCTCGAGCCGGCGTAGGTGGCCAGCGCAGCCCGGAGGGCGAAGCGCAGGCACCTCCGAGTGAGCGGAGGGCAGGGATGCCCGAAGCGAACGTCCGGCGAGAGGGCACAGGCAACCCCTCGCCGAGCCACCCTCACCGCCGCCGCGTCGGCGCGCGCGGCACGTCGATGGGCTTCGGCTGCACGTCGAGCATCACGCCGCCGAACTCACGGGGCATCACGCGGCCGGCCGCCAGCGCCGCCGGGTCGGGCCCCAGGGCCGCGACGATCCTGGCGATTTCAGGATGCACCACCGGCGGCCCGCCGCCCTGCGGCACCGTGAGCGCGTCGATGCTGCCCACGCAGACCAGGCTCGAGTCGCGGTCGTGGAATTCCCAGGCCTGCCAGCCGGCCCGCCGCAGCGCCCCGGTGAGTCGGTGGGCCTTGTCGGCGGCCTCGACGAGCCGGCTCTCGCCGGCCACGCCGCGGACCTGCGGATCGCGCCACCCCGTGCCGCGGAGCATGTCGATCAGACGCGACGGATCGGCGGCCGCGCCCGGCCGCGGGGCCGTGTCGGCGGACACCGCGTCGAACGTGCCGGCGCCCGTGAACTCGGCCACCCGCACCGTGTATCGACCCGGGCAGTCGAGGAGACAGTGCTCGACCTCGGCATTCATCTCCTGCACGAAGTCGTCGACCTCCTGCCGCGAGAAGAAGTCGGCGGGCAGGAGCGGGTTGGGGATCAGCATGGCCGCGGCCATGGGGGGCTTGCTGGCCGCCTGGCCCACGGCGGCGAGGTGTTCGCGGTTGGCCTGGATGAACTCCGACACCAGCCCGCGCTTCGCCCGCGAGCCACCGAGGGCCTCGGGCTCGAGGGTCTTGATCTTTTGCAATGTCTTCTGGCCGCGGGGATCCTCGCAGGACGAGAAGTCGCCCACCAGCACGGCGACCTCGAGCACCTGCGTCGCGTTGGCGTAGCGCATCGTCTTGGGCGTGCCGTCGGGATTGAGCCCCATGCCCTGCTGGCGGCCCGTGTAGTCGAACGACTTCTCGTGGGTGTAGGCCTGGAGGCGGTGGCGGTCGCGGAGTTCGTGCACGAGGCGGCGCGCGTCGTCACGGGCCGTCTCGCCGCGGAAGGTGGTCGCCAGCACGAGCCACGGCCCGTCCTTCTCCGCCAGCGGAAACATCGCCGCCGCGTCGGACTCGCGGGCCGGAAACCACGACGTCGGGAGCCAGCCGTTGTCCGCGGCCGCGGCGCGGCCGACCACGAGCAGCGCCGCGACGCAGGCGAGACGAATGCGGACTGGCGCGGCGCTCGACACGTCGCTGACCTCCAAGGCGTTGCGGGCGGCCACGGGCGGCCGCGAGGGGGCGGGACGGTAGCACGCCGCCTTGCCGGCTGCCAGACTGAAAGGCCCCTGGGAGACCTGGGCCGGACGGGCCGTCTGCGCCGGTCGGGGCCCCGTCGCATGACCACCCGCACCCCGCCACCGCACCGCCTGACGAGGCTCCTGCTGGCCGCGTTCACGGCCGTCTGGCTGGCGTTGGTGGCCGTGCCGCCGGTGGTGTTCATGGGGTGGCGCGACGCCCGCCTCGGGACGCTGTCGGCTCCCCCGGTCCAGGCCGAATGGGACCGCTTCCGCGCCGACATGCAGGCGCAGTCGCAGTCGAGCGGCCCGGTCCGCCGCAAGGTGCCGCGCAGCCCGGAGCCACCCGAGCGGATCTGGTTGCGCGACTATCCGCTGGTGGTCGTGGCTGCGTGGGTGCTGTTCGTGGGCCTGCTCGGCATGATGATCGGACTCATGCTCCGCGGCGCCCTGCGGGACGGGACCGGGCGGATCAGCGGCCCAGGATCAGCCGGGCCGTGAGTGCGACCACGAGGAACAGCGCGACCGTGATGCCGAGGACGCCGACGAACGAGAACACCGCCACCTCCGCGCTGGACACCACCGGGGCCGACATGCAGGACGAGCCGCGGATGCGAGGATCGTAGACGGCGCCCCGGAGCCGAACAAGGCGAACCGGCCGCGGATCACGAGCGATCCTGGGGGAACCGGCGGAACACGTCGTCGGGCACCGTGGCCCGCGCGGTGCGGCCCACGTCGTCGAGCGTGCGCCGCTGGCCGACCGTGTGCCAGGGCGTGACGTCGGCCAGCTCCGGCATGATCTCCAGAATCTGCTCGACGAGCATGTCGACGATCCGGCCCGCCGAAGTGCCCTCCGTGCGCTCGCGGAGGGCCGCGGCCGTCTTCATGAGCTTGACCATCCGCGACCGCTCGAGCACCGGACCCGACAGTTGGCCGTCTCCTTCCTCGAGCAACTCGGCGACCGGCACGTCGAGCACCTGCTGCCAGCGGTGCAGATCGGTGAGCCGCAGGTCGCAGTCGGCCTCCTCCTGCCGCCGCACCACGGGGAGCGACAGCCCGAGTCGGCGGGCGACGTTGCGGAGCGTGACGCCCTGCTGGCGGCGGACGTCGGCGATGCGATGCAGCTGGCGGCCACTGCGGCTCGACGCCGCCGGGAGACCCGAGTCGGCGGCCGCCCGGGCGACATCGGAGAACGCCGCATCGGTGATCCGTGCACCGCTGGAATACGGATGATGCTCATCGAAGTCCTCGCGGTGGGCACGATCGCAGTCGACGGTGGCCATGACTCGAACCTCCTCGCCGCGCCGGAGGCGCGACGTGGTCCGGGAGGCCGGCGCGCGGAGAGGGCGCAACGGCGACCGGAAAACGTCGAGCCTCGCGAACGAAGCATCGCGTGAGATGCCGCAGCGCCGGCGGTGCACGCCGGATCACGTCGATCCGGCCGACCGCCGCGGACGTCGCGGTGCATGGAGATACGCAGCCCGCGACCTGATCGTTCGCCGCCGCCACGGATTTTTTCCATCGCGGGCCGGCGGGCCCCGGCAGGGGCGGCTGTGGTAGCCTCTCCAGACCCCGTCCCGTGCCACACAACCCGTCGCCATGCTCCCGGTCCCGCCCCCCCGCTCGAGGCCGCCGGTCGCCTGGGCGTCCCTGGCCGGACGCTCGGCCCTTCTGGCCAGTGGCCCCGACGCGGTGCGGTTCGTCGACAACTTCACGACGGCCGCCGTCTCGACGCTGCCTCTGGGGGGCGGCGGCGAGGGCTTCTTCACCGACGCCCGCGGCCACGTGCTGGCGCTGGCGAACATCCTGCGCACCGCCGACGGCCTGTGGCTCGACGCCGCGGCGGGGGTCGCCGCGAAGCTCCGCGCGCACCTCGACCAGTACCTGATCCGCGAACGCGTTGCGTTCGTCGACGCCTCCGCGGACCGGACCGCCTTCCTCCTGATCGGACCCGCGGCCGTCGGATGGCTGACGGACCACGCAGAGGGCGCCGTGCCGACCGGCCTCCTCGACCATGCCCCGCTGCGGATCGCCGACGTGGCGGCCGACGTCGTGGCGCTCGACTGGTTCGGGCCCGGCGGACTGCTCCTCGAGGTGGCTTCCGGCGACGCCCCGCGGCTGGCCGCCGGGCTCCGTGCCGCCGGGCTTCCCGAACTCGACGCCCCGGCCGTCGACGCCGCGCGGATCGAGGCGGGCAGTCCCGAGCCCGCCGACATCGATGCCAAGACGCTGCCGCAGGAGCTCGGCCGCGACGCCCGCGCCATCTCGTTCACGAAGGGCTGCTACCTCGGCCAGGAGACGGTGGCCCGTCTCGACGCGCTGGGCCACGTGAACCGCCGCCTCGTGCTGCTCGCCGTCGCCGAGCCGCCGGCCGTCGGCGCTCCGGTGACGGCGGCAGGCGAGACGGTGGGCACGATCTCGTCGGCCTGCGCGTCGCCGCGTCTGGGCGGTGGCCTCGGGCTCGCGCTCGTCCGCCTGCGCGCGCTCGAGGGGGCCGCGCTCGAGGTCGCGGGTCGGCCGGTGTGTGCGATCGACCCCCCGGCCGCCACGTCGCGTCCGGAGTCATGATGGGCGACGACGTGCTGTTCACGGGTCGGCGGTTCCGCGTGGTGGGGCTGTCGGAACCCTGCGCCGACGGCTCGACGCGCCGGCGCGAGGTGATCGAGCACCCCGGCAGCGTGGTCGTGGTGCCGCTCGTCTCGCCCACGGAGGTATGCCTCGTGGAGGTGGAGCGCGTGGCGGTGCGCCGCACGCTGCTCGAGCTGCCTGCCGGCACGCTCGACCGCGAGGAGTCGCTCGTCGCGGCGGCCGGCCGCGAGCTGACCGAGGAAACCGGGTATCGCGCCGGCCGCCTCGAGCCCGTCGGCTCGTTCTGGATGTCACCAGGCATCCTCCGGGAGCGGATGCACCTGTTTCTGGCCACGCACCTCACGGCCGGTCCGCAGGCGCTCGAGCCGGGCGAGCGGATCACGCCGCGCGTCGTCTCCTGGCAGGAGGCCGTGGCGATGTGCCTCGACGGCCGGATCGACGACGCCAAGACCGTGGCGGGCATCCTGCTCGTCGACGCACGGCGCCGGGCCGTGGTCAGCCCGTCGTGACGGGTGCGTCGGTCGCGGTCGCCGGCTTGCGGTCGAGCAGGAACAGCACGCCACCGACGAGGCCCGACAGGATCCGCGTCAGACCGCACAGCAGCGCGACGGCGATGCCCTGCTCGCCCGGCACGCCGTGGCTGGAAAGCAGGTATTCCATGGCGTTCTCCCGGACGCCGAAGCCGCCGATGCTGATCGGCACCGTCTCCACGAGCGCCACCAGCGGCGCCACGGCGAACCATGCGCCGAGTCCGGGATCGACCCGCACCGTTCGGGCCACGAGCGCCACCGCGATCGTGCCCCCGATCTGCACCACGAAGCTCCAGCCCAGCGCCCGGGCGATGAGGCTCGGCTTCTGCTGGTAGGGGAGCAGCTGCGCGATGAACTCGCGGGCCGGATGGGGCGCGGGAATGAGCCCGATGATGCGGTCGAGCGAGCCGAACACGGCCCAGAATCCCGCGAGCACCGCGAGCAGGAGCCCAGCCGCCACGGAGAGCGTGGCGGGCAGCGAGAGCCGCCACTTCGCCGCGGCCAGCGCCGCCCCGGCGAGCACGCCGAGAGCCGCCACGCCGGTGAGCCGGTCGGCGAGCACCGAGCAGCCGGCGAGCAGCCGGCGCGGCGTGGTGTCGCCGACCCGGTAGGCCTTGACCACGTCGCCGCCGATGCTCGACGGGAGGCAGAGACTGAAGAACGACCCTTCGAAGAACCGCCACACGAAGTAGCCCGGCGGGGCTTCGAAGCCCAACGGCCGCGCCAGCGCCGCCCACCGCATCCCCGCCACGATCTGCACGACCACCCCGAGCGCCAGGCCGGCGAACAGCCAGCGCCAGTCGGCGTCGCGCAGCAACTCGAGCATCCGCCCCCACTGGACGTCGCGGAGCGCCCAGGCCAGGAGGCCGAGCGTGGCGGAAAGCCGCAGGACCGCGCCGGCCCAGCCGGGCAGCCCGCGGCGGAGCGGGGGGCGGTCGCTGGTGTCCGGGGAATTCATGCGGGCGGGGGATGGCGACAGAATGCGGGCTACCCTACAGGAATCCCCGCCCCCGGCCCATACGTTCCGGCGAGCCAAGCGCATGGTCATGCCCGATGCCACGACCGGGCCCGTCGCATCCGCCGCCGTGGTGGCCGGCGGCTTCGTGGCGGGATGCCTGGTGGGCAGCTTCCTGAACGTGGTCGCGCACCGCGTGCCGCGGCGGGAGACGGTGATCTTCGGCCGCTCCCACTGCCCCGCCTGCGGCGCGATGATCAGGCCGCGCGACAACGTGCCGGTGCTCGGCTGGATCGCGCTCGGAGGCCGCTGTCGCGACTGCGGGGCTTCCATCTCGTCGCGGTACCCGCTCGTCGAGGCGGCCTGTGGCAGTCTCGTCGCGGTGGTGACGGCGGCGGAGCTGGCCGGCGGTGATCGGCCCGGCGTCGCGGCGACGGCAGCGGCCGGCCGCGCCACCCTCGCCCTGACGCTCGTGGCCTGGGCGTTGCTCGCCGGACGCGGTCACCTGGTCTCGGGCCTCACGGTCGGCAGCGCGTCGTTCGCGGCGCTGCTCGCGGCCGCCTGCGTGCCGGGGCTGGCACCGCTGCCGGTGGGCGGCGCACGCGAGACGGCCGCGGCGGCGGGGTGGCCGCCGCGCGTGCTGGCTTCCCTGGTCGGCTGCGGCGCCGGCTGGCTCGCCGGACTCCCCGGGGGCTTGCCGCCCGGTTCGGCATGCGGCCTGGTCGGGGCGGCGCTGGGATGGCAGGCGGCTCTCGCGGCCGCAGTGGCCGCCGGCCTCGCCCGGGCGGCGTGGCGACAGGCCGCCGCCGCACCCCTGGCCGCGGTGCTGACCGTCGTCTGCTGGCACCCGGTCACCTGGGCCTGGCAGGCAGTCTGCCGGGCCGTGGCCGCCGGGTGAGGCCCCCCCGCGAATTCGATGGACGTTGGGTGTACGATACGGGGGTCTGGAACGACGCGACACCCTGACACCCTGTGGATGACGAGTGAGATCGCGATGATGAAGCCCTCCGCATCGATTCTTGGGCCCCGTCCGACCGGGCAGGGGCCGCAGCAGACGGCCGCGGCGAGTTTCGCCGACGAGACCCTGCTCGACGGGTTCCGGCGGCGGCTGCGAGAGTGGCAATCCGGCCTGCAACGGCCCGAGGAACTCTTCGCCTGGGCCACGATCGGCCTGCTCACGGTGGGCTTGGTCTACAGCTACTGGCCCGGTCTGATGAATGCGCGGGCGAGCTGGAACAACCCGCAGTATTCCCACGGCTGGCTCGTGCCGCTGTGCTCGCTGGCGCTCATCTTCTGGTGGCGGCGGCCCCTGGCGCCGGTCACGCGGTCGGCGCAGCTCGTCGGCCTCGGACTCATCGCCGGCAGTTTCCTGTTCCGGCTGCTCTGCGCCCGCTACCGGATCATCACGCTCGACATGTACACCTTCGTGCCCGCGCTGGCGGGCGTCTTCCTGCTGTTTGGCGGCTGGAAGACGTTCCGCTGGGCGTGGGCCCCGATCGCGGCGTTGACCTTCATGTATCCGCTGCCCGACGAGGCGACCCGCTACCTGCTGGGCCCGATGCAGACCCTGGCCACCATCGTCAGCACATTCGCGCTGCAGACGCTCGGGCTCGACGCCTTCCGCGAGGGCAACAAGATCATCCTCGGCGACACGCAGGTGCTCGGCGTGGTCGACGCCTGCAGCGGCCTTCGCATGCTCACGATCTTCGTCTGGCTCGCGCTGATGATCGTGCTGGTGGGCGACGGGGAGTGGTGGGAGAACCTCGTCATCCTGTCGAGCGCGATCCCCATCGCGCTCGTCGTGAACTGCGTCCGGATCACGGTCACCGGGGTGATGTACAAGATCAATCCGGTGATGGCGGAGAAGATCTTCCACGACTGGGCCGGCTATTTCATGATGCCGATGGCGCTGGGCCTGCTGTTCGGCCTGCAGCAGGTGCTGTCGCGGCTGGTGGTGGAGGAAGAGGTCGCGCCGGCCGTCATCGTGCCGGGCCGGACGGGCGGTCTGGGGCCGGCGGTGGTTTCGAGGGGGGGAAAACCCTAAAAAACCGACGGTGGGTTCCGGACGGTGCGGCGGGCGGAAACCGGGCGAATCTGGCGGTACACTGAAATGCTCCGACGGTGTGGTACAGTCGGCAGGAAGTCCGAGGGTGGCCCGAGCGGGCTGCGGCGGGCGGCAGAAACTCCCGTCCTGAGTCTATGAGCGACGCGACCACGTCCACCGATGCTGCCTCGCAGCGCACGCCGCCGGGTTCCGGAGGCGCTCTCGCCACGCTCCCTGAAGCCGGCAGCCTGGTGCCGCAGACGTACTCCCAGCCCGCCTTCGGGCCGGCGGGCGACCCACTCTCGGGTGGCTTGGACATCGTGCGCGTCATGCACGCCATCCGCCGCCGGTGGATGCCCGCCGTGGCCATCGGCCTCGGCCTGGCGTCGGCCGCGGCCGTCCTGGCGTGGCTGTTCCTGCCCCGCGGCTACGAGGCCGTGTCGTGGTTGCGCGTGCGGTCGAATCCCGGCTCGTTTTCCGGCAACTACGGTCCGGGTGAGTACGACCAGTATCGCAAGACGCAGTTGCAGCTCATCAAGAGCCCCTTCGTGCTCACTGCGGCCCTGCGGCGGCCCGGCGTCTCCAATCTCGAGTCGCTGCGCGACGAGAAGGACCAGGTGGCCTGGCTCACCCGTCGCCTCGAGGTCGCGGCGCCGGCGGAATCGGAAGTGGTGCAGATCCGGATGCGGGGGGAGAGCCCCCGCGAGATCCAGATGCTCGTCAACGCCGTCACGCAGGCCTACCTCTCCGACGTGGTGAACAAGGAGCGGACCGAGCGGCTCGCCCGCCGGGACATGCTCGAGAAGAAATACAAGGAAAACATGGCGGAGGTCCGCACCCGCCTGGAGACCTTCAACAACCTGGCCCGGTCGCTGGGCACGCGCGACAGCGCCGAGGTGTCGACGCAGCGCAGCCTGCTGCTCGACCACCTGGGCACCCTGCGGGCCCAGCTCACGCAGCTGCAGCGAGACTTGGTGCAGATCGACACCGAACTGGCTCTCGTCGATGCCGCCGAGCGGAATGGGGAGAACAACGAGGGTGCCGGCAAGGCCGTCGACTCGACCCTGATGCGTCACCCGCAGATGGCGGATCTCTCCCGGAAGCTCGCCGAACTCGACGATGCCATCGCCTTCCAGGCCGAGCGGAGCGCCCGCGGCTTGAACGACCCGTTGGTGCGACGCCTCGCGGGACAGCGAGAGGACCTGCTGCGGCGGATCGACGCGACGGCTGAGGAGCTGCGGCCGCAGATGCTGTCGGAGATGTCCCGGCCCAGCGGCGCTGGCGGCGCCGCCTCCAGCCCGGCCGTGCTGCGGATGCGGCGCGAGATCTTGGCGAAGCAGTTGGAGGAGGTGTCGAAGGAGTTCGACGAGGTCGCCAAGGAGGTGACCGCCCTCGGCAACGCCAACGCCGACCTCGAGGCGCGGCGGAACGAAATCGCCCAGCTGCAGACGGTGACCAACCAGATGGGCATCCAGCTCAACGCCTCTGAGGTGGACATCGCGATGCCCAATCGCGTGGAGTTGATCGAGGAGGCCGGCCTGCCCAACGAGGGCGACACGCTGTTTCTCATCTTGCTGACCTCACTGGCGGGCCTCGCCGGCTTCGCGACCGGGTTCGGTGGTGTGATCCTGCTGGAGTACCAGCGGGAGCGGCTGGCCACCGTCGAGGACGCGACGCAGCGGGTCGGCATCCGCGTGATCGGCACCGTGCCGGCGATCTCGCGGTCGGCCAGGCGATCCAACGCCGACGCCGTCAGCGAGTCCATCGACGGCGTGCGGACGATCATCTCCCAGACCGGCCGCGAGGCGCCCAAGGTGATCCTCGTGACCAGCGCCGTGGAGCACGAAGGCAAGACGACGTTCGCCGCCCAACTGGCGGCCAGCCTGGCCCGCGCGGGGAACCGCACGCTGCTCCTCGACGGAGACCTGCGGCATCCCAACGCCCACCTGGCACTGGAACTCGACCTGCGGGCGGGCCTGCCGGAACTGCTCCGGGGCGAGATCACCAACGACGAGGCGGTGCAGCCGACCAGCATCGACGGGCTGTTCGCCGTCACCGGCGGCGCCTGCGATTACGCGTCGATCACCGCGCTGTCACGTGCCGACACGGCCCGGATCATCAAGGGCTTCCGTGGTTCGTTCGATCACGTGGTGATCGACGCCGGTCCGGTGCTGGCCTTCGCCGACGCCCTGCTGCTCGGCCAGCAGAGCGATGCGGCGATCCTGGTGACGATGCGCGACGTGAGCCGCGTGCCGTTGGTGACCAAGGCCGTGGATCGGCTCCGGTCGGTCGGCGTGCGCGTGCTGGGCACCGTGATCAACGGCGTGACCGACGACGGGCCGCGGCGGCGCTACGCCACGCCCGTGCCGGCCTGACCGCGGGGGCTGAGGGATGCAGTCGCGCACGGGATTCCTGATGGCCGCGGCGGCGGTCATGCTTCTCGTCGGGGTCACCGTCCTGCAGGGCTGGTGGACCGAGCGCTGGGCCGAGCGCGAGGACCGTGCGCTCGAGAAGGCGGCCCGGCGGCTCGTGCAGTCCTTTCCGGAGACGTTCGGCAACTGGACGCTCGACAAACAGCTCGAGACGAGCAAGGCGGAACTGGACCGCGCCGGTGCCGTGGGCAGCATCTCCCGCATCTACCGCAGCACGAAGACCAAGACGCCCGTGTCGGCCTTCGTGGTCTGCGCCACGCCGCACGACGCGTCGGGCCACACGCCGGACCGGTGCTACCCGGGCGCGGGCTTCGAGATCGCCGAGCCGGAGCACCGCGAGACGATCAGTCTCGCCGATGGCCGCATCGCGGAGGCCTACACCGGCACGTTCGCGAAGCAGGGCCAAACGCTGCGGGTGTACTGGACCTACGGCGTACCCAACAAGAAGACCCGCGAGGCCGGGGAGGCGGCCGACGACGGGGCCGACGCCGGTCCCAAGGCCCCCGCGCCGCTGACCTGGGTCGCCCCGCAGATCGCCCGCATCGCGCTCAACGACTTTCCGGCGGTCTACAAGCTCTATGCGATCGTCGACCAGACGACCATGACCCCCTCGCGAGCCCGCGCCGAGTGCGGGGACTTCATCGGCCAGGTGCTGCCCGCCTTCGAGGCGGCGGCCGCCGCCGAGGCCGAGCAGCGGTCCGCGCCGGCCGACGAGTCCGCCGCGGAGCCGGCGGCGGAACCCGCCGCGGCCACGGCCGGCTGACGTCGCCGGCGGAGGGACGTCGCATCGTCTCCGCCCCGGCTCACGACACCGGCTCGAGCGCACCGTGGCCGAGGATGAATTTCCGCGTGCCGGCCGGCCCGGAGAAGATCACGGTGCCCACCGCGCGGGCTCCCGAACCGCTGATGCCGGCGATCACTCCCTCGCCGTACTCGACGTGGCGCACCCGCTGGCCCGTCGCGTAGGCCCGCTGCGGCGGCCCGCCTCCCGCCATCCGCAGCGCCAGGTCGGCCGCCCGTTCGATCGCCAGATTGGCCTCACGCCGGCGGCGGGGCCGGCCGCCGACCTGCGCCGCGCCGTCCTCCCACTCCAGCGTCAGGCCGTCCTGCCGCACCAGCCGCAGCGACGCGGCCGTGCGGTCGGGGCCGTCCTGCACCGCGTCGGCGAACTCCTCGCCCTGCCGGCGGGCCGCGTCGCTGAACGGGTCGAAAACCACGTCGCCCGTCGCGGGTGCCTCGACGCCGCTGACCGCCGTCTCGGACCCGGTCATCTCGGCGAGGAACAGGCTGGGGGCTGAGATCCGACGTGTGCCCCGGTAGTCGCGCATCCGCGCACAGCTCGCGCACACCTGCTCGCGGCCGCGGGTGATGCCCACGAACACCAGCCGCCGCTCCTCCTCGAGCTGGTCCTGGTTGTCGAGGCTCCGCTCGTGGGGCAGGATGCCGTCCTCCATGGCCATCAGGTAGACGACCGGGAACTCCAGGCCCTTGGCGGCGTGGAAGGTCATCAGCGCCACGCGGTCGCCCGCGGCGTCCCAGGCGTCGGTGTCGGCCACGAGCGCCGTCATCTCCAGGAACCCCGACAGCGGCTCGGGGGCGTCGCCGTCGGCCGACGGGGGCTGCTCGTCGTGCTGCCGCGCGGCCGTGAGCAGCTCCTCCACGTTGGCCAGGCGATCCTGACCCTCCTCGTCGTCCTCCGCCTCCTCGGCGAGCATCGCGCGGTAGCCGGAGCGGTCGAGGACGGCCTCGACGAGCGGGGCCACGCGGCCGTCGACGCCGGCAAGCACGCCCAGCTCGCGGTGCAGCCTCGCGAATCCGGCCAGCGCCGTGGCCGCCCGTTTCGGCATCCCTGGCACGTCGCCGGCCTGCGCGGCCGCCTCGACAAGGCTCGCCGCCCGGGCCTCCGCCCAGGCCCCCAGCCGATCCAGCGACTGCCTGCCGATGCCCCGCGGCGGCACGTTGACGACCCGCAGCATGGCGTGGTCGTCACGGGGATTGCGGATCAGCCGCAGCCAGGCGACCACGTCGCGGACCTCGCGGCGCTGGAAGAACTCGAGCCCGCGGACGAGCTGGTAGGGCACGCCGCGGCCGCGAAGCGCCACCTCGAGCGACCGCGACAGCGCGTTGGTCCGAAACAGCACCGCGAAGTCGCGCGGCATCCGCCGCCCCGACTCCACGGCGGCGGCGATCTCGGCGGCGATCCGGTCGGCCTCCTCGTGGCCGGTCGAGTCGAGCACGATCCTCACCGGCTCCCCCGGAGCCGCGTCGGTCACGAGCCTTTTCGGCTTCCGCCGCGCGTTGTGCGCCACGAGGCGGTCGGCCGTGCCGAGGATGTTGGCCGTGCTGCGATAGTTGCGCTCCAGCTTCACCACCGTGGCCGTCGGGTAGTCGCGCTCGAACTCGAGGATGTTGCGGATGCTCGCCCCGCGCCAGCCGTAGATCGCCTGGTCGGGATCGCCGGTCACGGCCAGGTGCGGATGGTCGATCGACAGTCCGCGGAGGATGCAGTATTGGACGGCGTTGGTGTCCTGGTATTCGTCGACGAGGATGAAGCGGTGCCGCTCGTCGAGCGCGGCCCGCAGGTCGGGCTCGTCGGCGAGCATCCTGGCCGCGTGACCGAGCAGGTCGTCGAAATCGACCGCGTTGGCGGCCAGCAGTTGCTCCTGGTAGACGGGCCAGACCCGCTTCGCCACCTCGTCCACCGGCCGACCCCAGCGGGGCTCGAACGTGTCGGGCGTGAGCAGGTCGTTCTTCGCGCGGCTGATGACGCCCGCGAGCCGGTCGATGGGCACGTGCGTGAGCGTCAGCCCGAGCTTCTTGGCGGCCCGTTTGAGCACCGCCGCGGCGTCGGCGGCGTCGAGGATCGAATACTCGCTCGTCAGGCCGACGAGGCGGGCGTGCCGGCGCAGCAGGCGGGCGGCGAAGCGGTGGAAGGTGCCCATCTCCACCGGCTGCGGACCACAGAGTTCACCGACCCGGCGGCGCATCTCGTCGGCGGCCTTGTTGGTGAAGGTGAGGGCCACGATCTGCTCGGGCCGGACCCCGACGGAGATCAGGTGGGCGATGCGATGGGTGACGACCCGCGTCTTGCCGCTGCCGGGCCCCGCCAGCACGAGCAGCGGTCCCTCGACGTGCATCGCGGCACGCCGCTGGGCATCGTTCAAAGCTGCGAGGGATGCGGAAGCCACGGGGAATCCCGGGGGTGAGACAGGCCGGACGTGGCTGCGGCCGACGGACCGCCGGACCCGCGGGTGGCCCGTTTGCCACCATCTCGATTATATTCCCCGCGCGCCCGGACCGGAGTTGGTCCTCGTGGGCGCCGCCGCAGTCACCACGTCGCACGGGAGGGACCCCATGCCGCGCATTCCCTACAAGAATCTGATGCAGTCCGACGAAATGGCGGAGAAGCTCGACATGAGCACTGCCGAGATCGGCCTCTCCGTCCGCACCACCAACTGCCTGGAGGAGCGCGGCATCTTCACGGTCCACGACCTCCTCAACTGCACGCGGGCCGATCTGCTCTCGATCTCGAACTTCGGCGAGAAGACCCTCGAGGAGGTCTACAAGGCCCTGGAGAAGATCGGTTTCTTCAGGTCGCCTCCACCGGCGGGCGGCGAGTCCGCGGAGGGGAGCGGCGGCCCGGCGGCGCCACAGCCGCTGGCCCACGCCTGACACCCTGGCCGGGGGTCGGGACCGGACAGCGACCGGGGAGGATGCCGGCCACGGACAGACAGCGAGTGCGAGCGTGAGGCTGCCGCGGATCTTCGGCAAAAAGCGGGGCCACCGGCGCACGGGGTCGGAGGCCTGGGGCTCATTCGGCGACGGACTGTTCCACGCCGCCCTCGTGGCGGCCGGGCTCGTGTTCGGAGCGCTGTTGATCTCTGGCGTGGCCGTGCCCGAGTGGCGCATCAACCGCGACTACCTCGCCACCACCTGCCGCGTCGTCGGCCAGGGGCTCGTGCGCCGCTCGGTCGAGGATCCGCCGGGGTCTGTCACCGTGACGTGGAGGCCGAGCCTGCTCGTCCGCTACGAGGCGGCGGGCGCGATCCGCGAGTCGTGGAGCCGCGGCGATCCCGCCGTCGGCACCGCCGACCGGGCCACGGCCGCGGCCGCGCTGGCGCAGTGGCCGCTCGGGGCAGAAGTGTCCGGCTGGTTCGACCCCGCGCATCCCGAGCGGATCGTGCTGCAGCGCGGCTTCAGCTGGTGGCTGTGGGCGCTGACGCTCCTGCTGCCCGGCGCACTCCTGGCGTTCGGCGGCTCGGGGCTCGCGAGGGCGCTGCGCCGCTGGGGCCGGTCGGAGGAGGCGATCGCCGCCGCCACCGGCCTGCCGGCACTGGCGGCGGCCCGCCCGGGCGCCACCGCCGGCCATCCGGGCGTGCCCACCTGCGACGACATGACCAATTCCCCGGGCACCGTGCTCCGCTACCGGCTGCCGCTGGAGAGCCCGGAGTCGTGGACGCTCGTGGGCCTCGGCCTGTTCGCGGCGGCGTGGAACGCGGTGCTGGCGGTGCTGGCCGTGGGCGCCGGGCTCGACTGGGCGGGGGGGCGGCTGCACTGGTTCCTGCTCGTGCTGCTGGTGCCCGTGGTGGCCGTCGGCCTGGCCGCGATCGTGCTGTTCGTGCGGGCGCTGTTGCTCAGGGCGGCGGTCGGCACCACGCAGCTCGAGATCGCCGACCATCCCCTGCGGCCCGGCCGCCGCTACGACGTCTTGCTCGCCCACGGTGGATCGGGCGACCTCCGTGAGCTGGCGATGCGTCTGGAGTGCGAGGAGCAGGCGACGTTTCGCCAGGGCACCGACACCCGCTGCGAGACGATCGTGGTGCACAGCGAACCCGTCCGCAGCTGGCGGGACATCCGGCTCACGCCCGGCACGCGGTTCGAGGGGCTCGGCGTGGTGACCATCCCGGACGCCGCGATGCACTCGTTCATGTCGGAGCACAACGTGGTCCGCTGGCGGATCGTGGTGGCGGGCGCACCCGCCGGCTGGCCGACCTTCACCCGGGTGTTTCCCCTCGTCGTCTTTCCGCCGGCGGAGGCCGCCCCATGAATACCGGCATGGACGCGGGCCGCGCCGCGCCCGACATCGACGTGCAGTTCGATCGGCCGGGCCGCCGCTACTCGGCGGGCGATCCGCTCGTGGTCCGCTACCGGATCGGCGGACTCGACGCCGATGCCGTGCGCGCGGTGGAGGTGTCGGTCGCCTGGTACACCGAAGGCAAGGGGGAAGAGGACCTGTTCGTCCACGCATTCGAGCGGATCGTCGACCACGCCGGCCTGCACGGCGCGCTGCAGGGCGACGGCCTCGAAGTCAGGCTGCCGGCCAGTCCGCTCTCCTACGAGGGCGTGATCGTGAAGATTCGCTGGTGCGTCAGGGTGCGGGTGTTCTACGTGGGCGGCCGCGACTACGTCTCGGAGCACGTCTTCGACGTGGGCTCGGTCCCGCCCGCCCGGACGCCGTCGGTGCCTGAGGCCGCACCATGATCGCGACCGCCCACGGCCCGCGGAACCCGTTCGCCACGCGGTACACCCGGCCTGGCCGGCTCCTGCCGCGGGATGCCGCCGGCGTGCCGCTCGACCTGGAGGCGGTCGCGGCCCGGGCCCTGGCGATGGGCGTGGCGGCCATCGAGGGCCCTCACGGCTCGGGCAAGACGAATCTGCTCGCCGCGCTCGCGAGGCACCTCGGCGCCGACGGCCGGCCCGTGGAGGTGATCCGCGTCCGCTCGGCACGGGACGGACTGCAGGTGCTGGGCTGCGTCCGTCGGTCGGGGCCCGGCGCCACGGTGTGCGTCGACGGCTGGGAGGCCCTGGGCCGCGCGTGGGCGGCGCTCGTCCGGTGGTCGGCCGGAAGGCGGGGCGTCGGCCTCGTCGTCACGTGCCATCGGGCCCTCGGCCTGCCGACGCTCGTGCGCTGCACCACGACCCCGGCCCTGCTGGCCAGGCTCGTCGCCGACCTGCCCGTGCACGAGGGCCTGATCGGCGACGCGGACATCACGGCGGCCTTCGCCGCCCGGCGGGGCGACGTCCGCGAGGCGCTCTACGACCTCTACGACCGCTTCGAGCGGCGCGCACGGCGGGGGTGAGCCGCGCTGGATGGGCCACGGGCGGCGGGCCGCGGCCCGGTGCGATCGGGCGTGAACCGCCGGATCGCAGGTGGTTGCGCGCGGCGGCGGCGGACGGGTCGTGACGGTCGTGCCCGCCGTGTGGGTCATGCGGCGCCCAGGCGGCGGATTCACGAACCGGCGCGACTTTTTTCGGGCGGGGGAGTGACTCTCACAACCTACGCTAGCAGTGACCGTCGATCGGGACGGAGTTTGTCCACCCGGGCCGGCGACCAGTCGGAGAGGAGCGTGCGATGAAGTCGATCCGAACGAGCCTGGCCCTTGTGCCGGTCTGGGCCGCGCTGTGCGCGGCTCCCGCGTCCGCCCAGCAGTGCTGCCTTGGCGGCCTGTTCGCGGGCTGCGGCTCCTGCTTCCGCACGGCGCCCACGTATGCCGTCGCCCCGGTGGCTGCTCCGATGGTGGCGCCGATCCCGGCACCGCCGCCACCGGTCATGGTGCCGGTGCAGCAGACCAGCTACGTGCCCGAGACGACCTACCGCACGCAATATCAGTGCGTGCCCGTGACCACCTACAAGCCGTCGTGCGAGGTCGACCCGTGCACGGGATGTCCGACCGAATGCATGCAGCCGGTGACGCAGTACGTGCAGCAGGCGGTCAACGTGCCGGTCACCCAGTACCGCGCCGTGACGACCACCAAGTACGTGCAGATGCAGCCGGGCTACGCCCCGGGCGCGGTGGCCGCGCCGGTCGCCTACCCCGCCGGTCCGGCGCTGCCCGGCCCGGCCACGCCGGCCGCCAGTCCGTTCGCCACGCCCGCCGCCCAGCCCGCCCCGCCCGTCCAGACCAGCCCGCAGGGCGGGGGCGCGGCAGGCGCCGACGGGTCCCAGCAGCTCCAGCAGGGCCAGCCGAGCATCAACCCGCCGGCCCTGCCGGCGACAGGCTATCCGGCGACGCAGGTGGTGCCGCAGGCGGGCACGACCTACATGCCGCCGGCCGCGGCCGTGCAGCCCCAGCCCACGGCACCTCCGACCCTCGCGCCCACGCCGGCGATGAAGCCGATCCCCGAGCTGCCGCGGACGACCACCTCGGGCACGGCCCTGCCGGCCATGCCCGCGCTGCCGACGGCGCCCGTGCTGCCGACGACGCCCGCTGCGCCCGCCACGGGCACCGTGGCGCCACCGAGCCTGCTGCCGGGCAGCGGTTCGACCGCGCCGGGCCTGCAGCCGTCGACGAGTGGTGGCACCCCGATGCTCCAGGGCAACGGACCGACCGGTGCCACACGGGCCTTCCCGCGGCTCCTCGAGCCGACGCACCACACCACGTCGTGGCAGCCGGCGACCGACGTGAACGTGCCTGCGACGTTCATGCCCGCCTATCCGACGGCCGCCCTGCCCTCCCGCCTCTCGCGGTGAGCCCCCGGCGCATCGCGGGCGCGTAGACTTGCGGCGGAATCCACGCCGTGAGCCGCCCGTGACGAACGCCGACATCGCCGCCGTCTTCGACCACGTCGCCGACCTGCTCGAGTATCAGGGGGCCAACGTCTTCCGGGTGCGGGCCTACCGCACCGCCGCCCGCACCATCCACGGGATGGTCGAGTCGCTCGCCGGCGTGCGGGCCGACGCGGGCCGATCGCTGACCGATCTCGAGGGCATCGGCGCCGACCTGGCCGGCAAGATCGAGACGCTGCTCGACACGGGCAAGCTGCCGCTTGTCGATGAGCTGGCCCGCGAGGTGCCGGCCGTCGCCTTCGAGCTCATGCGGGTGCCGGGCCTGGGGCCCAAGAAGGTCAAGTCGCTCGTCGACGCGCTGGGCATCGACTCGCTCGACGCGCTGGAGCGGGCCTGCCGCGAGGGCCGCGTGGCCGACGTGAAGGGCTTCGGCGCCAAGACGCAGACGGCGATCCTCGACAACATCGCGTTCGCCAAGAGTCCCGAGCATGCCCGGCTGCTGTGGGCCGAGGCCGACGCCATCGTGCAGCCGCTGCTGGACTGGATGCGGGGCTGCCCGGCGGTGCGGCGGGTCGAGGGGGCAGGCAGCTGGCGCCGGGGCCGCGAGACCGTGGGCGATCTCGACCTCGTGGTCGAGTCCGCCGACGCCGCCGCGGTGATGGACCGCCTGCACCGGTGGTCGGAGACATCGGCCGTGCTGCTCGAGGGGGACACGAAGACGAGCATCCGGGGTCCGCGGGGCGTGCAGATCGACCTGCGGGTGGTGGGGCACGAGTCGTTTGGTGCGGCGCTGCAGTACTTCACGGGCTCGAAGGAGCACAACGTGCGGCTGCGGTCGCGGGCCCGCGACCTGGGCCTCTCGATCAACGAATACGGCGTGCGGCGGCTCTCCGCGGATGACACCGCAGCGGCGGCACGGCACGACGGCCTTGCCGGCGGGACGGAGGAGGAGGTCTACCGCGCCGTCGGCCTGCCCTGGATTCCACCGGAGCTCCGCGAGGGGGGCGACGAGATCCGGCTCGCGGAGAAGGGATCGCTTCCCGAGCTCGTCACCGTCGCCGACATCCGCGGCGACCTCCACATGCACACGACCGCGACCGACGGCGAGGCCACGCTCACCGAGATGGTGCGGGCCGCGATCGACCGGGGCCTCGCCTACGTGGCGATCACCGACCACGGCCAGCGGGTGACGATGGCGCACGGTCTCGACCGGCGGAGACTGCTGCGGCAGTGGGACGAGATCGACCGGCTCAACGAGTCCCTGGCCGAGGACGGGAAGCCGCCGATCGTGGTGCTCAAGGGCATCGAGGTCGACATGCTGGAGAAGGGCGGCCTCGA
>JBJTIV010000224.1:0-3021 GCA_046095145.1 Planctomycetaceae bacterium | reverse complement strand
TTCCCCGCGCTCAGCGCGTGGGGCTTCCTGAGGGCAGGCCTCAGCGCGAACGCCGTCAGGGGCCGCCATCCGCGAATGCCTTCACCCAGCCGCAGAGCGACGACTTGGTCTCTTCCCAGGTGCTCGGCTCGATCAAGAGCGGCAGTGGATCGGCCTCCGCATCGTCGAAGTAGCACAAGCCTGCGATGACGCGGCTCACATCGGAGATGCCGAATTTTGTCCGGTAGTATTCCAGCATCTGCGGCAACGTCAAACGCCGACCCAGGGCCGCCACGTCGATGAAGTCTTTTTTCGTGCCACGTTGCGACACCGCGAGCAGCTTCATGGCCGCCAAGTCTGCAAGCGAGGCCAGTTTGCAGCCATACGTCGGACACGCGACGAGCGGTTCGAGCAGCGGCGCGCGGAACATGAGAAAACTCACCCGCACCCCGCCCACGGTGCCATGGAGGGTATGCCGCGCCAGCGAGGAGATGGCCACATCCACGCCACGGTCGCGGAAGGCGTCGGCCAACTCTTCCGGACGTTCCGGAAACTGCTCACAGAACCAGTCAAAGTCGATCGACTGCCGGTGGCCGAGATGGAGGGCCACGGCCGTGCCTCCTGCCAGATGAAAACCCAACGCATCGGCGGCGGGGCCGACCAACCGCAGGCAATTCTGTTGCTCCTCCGGCAGGATCTCGCCGTGCATCAGGAGGCCCCCGCTGCTTCCCACATGCGACGGGCAGGATCCTTCAGCCAGGTCGTCACATCGGCCTCGGGAAGGTCGAGCAGCAGTTCCCAGAGACGAATTTGTGCCGACGACAAAAGCCGCCCTCGATGACGCAAGATCCAATCCCGCACCGTTGCATCGCCATACGCATCACGCAGCCAGGCGATCGCATCCCACGGGCCCGCGCTCAGAATGCGGCCGATGATGAAATCGCGGTCGCGTGCGGGGTCGAGGGTCGCGAAGTCGCAATCCCAGAAAGACGGCCGCAGCGTTTCAGGCAGGGACATGGCTTTACCACGACTGCGCAGGAGAACTTTTTCCAGATTATATCAGCGATCGTTGAGCATCCGGTGGAGGGCGGTCGAGACAACCACGGCACGCGGCGCTGATTTCCCGTCAGGGAAGCCCGGAGCGCGAGCGACGGGAAAGTGGGTGGCGGGCCGTGGCGGCTCCGCGGCAGCGGATGGAGGTGATGGGCCGCATTCCCCGCGCTGGCGCTTTTGATGGTGCGTGCCTTCTTTGTTCAAGCCCCCTGCGGCAGCTGGGGGACTCCGGGTAGCCCCGGTTCCCGGTCCCCATGCGGACCGAGCCCGGATGCCGAAAACGACGCGACCTCACTGGGGCATGGCAGACGGTCTCCGCCGCGACGCGGTGTCCCCGGGCTTCCGCCCCGGGGCTTGCATGCGTGCCTCCGGTGGCGCCTGCCGCCACGAACACCGTTCGGCGCGCACATTCATTGGCCATACGCCTCTGTGGCACGTCATCCGCGCAACATCAAAAAGCCCATGCGCGGGATAGAATCCGTTTCGTGGATCGATGCCCGCACCACGGTGGGGCTGCCGCGATCCCCGCTGTCGACGAGGAGTGAGTCCGGATGGCCAGCACGGTCTTTGAATTCACGCTCTGGCTCGCAGCCGACGGTCGGGACCTGCTCGCGAGGACCAACGCGCTGCACGACGCCGGGGCCGACGACTGCTCGCCAGGCGAGCACTGCGGCATGCCATATGCGGCGTTTCACCGCGAGGCTGCTTCGTTCGAGGATGCCGTTCGATCGGCCATCCGCGATGCACACGAGGCCGGGTGCCACGTGGTGCGGTGCGAGATCGACGAACGCCAGCTGGCCGCGTGGCCCTGCGAAAGCTGAAGCGTCGTAGCGCCCGCCCCGCTCACTTCGCCAGGGCGAGTTCCTGCTTCTTCCGCTCCTCGATGATCTCCTTCTGGATGTTCGCCGGCGTGGGCCGGTACTTGGCGAACTCCATCGTGAAGACCCCCTGGCCCTGCGTCATGCTCCGCAGGTCGGTCGAATAGCCGAAGGTCTCGGCCAGCGGCACCTCCGCGATGATCGTGGAGGTGTTGCCCACCGTCTCCGTCGAGATGATCAGGCCGCGCCGCTTGTTGAGCTCGCCGGTGACGGCGCCCTGGAAGTCGGCCGGCACCTCCACCTCCATCTTCATGATCGGCTCGAGCAGCACCGGCTTCGTGGCCAGGAAGGCCTCGCGGAAGCCGGCCCGGGCGCAGATCTGGAAGGCCATGTCGCTCGAGTCCACGTCGTGGTAGGAGCCGTCCTCGAGCGTGGCCTTCACGCCCACGATCGGGAAGCCGGCGATCGGGCCCTTGCCGAGCACGGCGCGGAAGCCCTTCTCCACCGACGGGATGTATTCCCGCGGCACGCGACCGCCCACGACCGCGTCTTCGAAGACGAAGTTTTCGGTCGCATCCTCGGGCAGCGGCTCGAGGTGGCCGATGATGTGGGCATACTGGCCGGAACCGCCGGTCTGCTTCTTGTGCTTGTAGTCGTAGGCCGTGCTCCGCGTCGGCGCCTCGCGGTAGCTGACCTTGGGGGCGCCGACCGTGACCTCGACCTTGTACTCCCGCTTGATCCGCTCGACGTAGATGTCGAGGTGGAGTTCGCCCATCCCGGCGATCAGCGTCTCGCCGGTCTCCTCGTCGGTGGCGACGCGGAACGTGGGATCCTCGCGGCCGAACCGCTGGAGAGCCTTTCCGAGCTTGTCGAGCCCGTCACGATTCGTCGGCGTGATCGACATCTTGATGACGGGATCCGGCACGACCATGCTCTCTAGCGAGCAGTACTTGTTGTCCGCCGCGTAGGTGTCGATCTCGCTCGTGCGCGCGCGGAGCGTCAGCATGGGGATCGCCGTGCGGCTCACTGCGGCGGGCGTGGGCTTGACGTGAATCACCGGGGGCGCCTGCGTCACCTTTCGGGGGCGGCCGCGCGTGCGGGCCACCGGGACCGCCGACCGCAAGAGCGCGGCGGTCTCGACCTCGAGCACGTTGGCGAGGCTCCAGAGGCT
>JBJTIV010000223.1:0-3210 GCA_046095145.1 Planctomycetaceae bacterium | reverse complement strand
GCGACCGCGAGCGTGAGCGGCGGCTCCGCTTTCGGCGCGGCCACGAGCGCCGCGCCCATGTCGAGGGTCACCTCGTTGCGGCCGATCGAAGCGATCCGCGCGCACCACTCCCCACCGGCGCCGTCGAACACGCGGATCTCGGCGCCCACGCCGGCCCGCAGCACGCGCACGAGGTGCCGCGCCTCGTCGCCGACAAGGAGGCCGCGGCCCGACCGCGGGGCGGACGACAGGAAGAATCGTTCGCTCATGGACGATCCCGGGCGCGAGCCGCCGCGAAACCTCTCCTGACCTGACGGACGGCCGCCGCTACACTCCGCCCCGATGGTACGAGACCGCGCCGCCGCCGACGCCCCCTTCACCGGCCGCCTCGAGCCGGCGTCGTTCCACCCGGGGCCGCCCCAGGCGGAGGCCCTCGCCAGGCTCGAGTGGCTGGTCACCCCTCGGCAGCGGTGCGGGATCGTGACCGGCGGCGAGGGGCTGGGCAAGAGCCACCTCGTGGCGGCCGCGGCGCGTCGGCTCGGCGGCCTCGGCTGCGAGGTCGCGGTGCTGTCGCTGGCGGGGCTTCCCGAGGGCGAGTGGATCGACCTCGTGCTCGATCGGCTGGCCCTCGACGCCACGAGCCGCGCCGAGCCGGTGCGGCCGTGGCAGAAGCTCGAGCATCGGCTGCGCGAAAACGCCCTCATGGAGCGGCCCACCGTGCTCGTGTGCGACGACCTCGACCGCGGGCCGGCCGACGCGGCCGACGGTATCACCCGGATCGTCGCCGCCTTGGAGCCGCGGTTCGCCTGGTCGCTCGTGATCGCGACCACCGGTCCGGACGGCCTCGACCGCGTGCCCGAGCCGCTGCGGCAGCGGGCGGCGGTGCGCATCGACCTCGCGGCCTGGACGGCCGACGAGACGGCCGCCTACCTGGCCTGGGAACTCGAGCGCACGGGCCGGGCGGCCGACCTGTTCTCACCGCAGGCCGCGGCCACGGTGGCGCGGTTCACCGGCGGCGTGCCGCGCGACGTGGCCCGGCTCGCGCAGCTCGCGGTGGCGGCCGCCGCCGGCGACGGGATCGAGCGGATCGACGCCGCGACCGTCGAGCGCGTGTGGCGGGAGCTCGTGCCGGCCGACGCCATCGCCGCGCCCGACGTCCGCGTCGCGCGGCGGCGGCTGGGCTGACGGCGCCGGCGGCGCTTTCGCCCGGCCGCGGAGCCGCGTCGTTTTCGCCGGCCCCCGGCTCCCGTAGACTCTCGCCTTCGCAGCGGAGCACTCGCGACGGTGGGCAAACAGGTGCCGGCGACGGCGCAACGCGTGGTCGCCATCTCGCCGGACGACGGCTCGGCGATCGACCTGCGCAACCCCGGCGTGGCGGCCCTGCTCTCGTGGCTCGTGCCCGGCCTGGGCCAGATCTACCAGCGCCGCCGGCTCAAGGGCCGCGTGTTCATGGCGGCGCTCGTCGGCATCCTCCTGGCGGGCCTGTGGATCGGGGGCGGCAAGGTGGTCTACTGCCAGTGGCGGCCGGGCGCCCGGCGACGCGAATTCATCGGCCAGGCCGGCATCGGCGCGGTGGCGATTCCCGCCGCGATCCAGGCCTGGTCGCTGGCCAGAGTCGGCCGGCCGGTGTTGCCCGGCGGCCTGTTCGCGCCGCCGTTGGTCCGCAACCAGCCCGTGTCGCCCGCCTACGCCGGCAGGCTCTCGCGCGCCGAGCCCGGCATGGCCTTCTCCGCCGTCGCAGCCGGCGGCTGGTGCACGAGCGGCGTCGACCAGTTGTCGCTGTGGTACCTGCAGCTGGGCCGGTTCTTCGACATCGGCACGCTCTACACCACCATCGCGGGACTCCTCAACCTGCTGGTCGTGTACGACGCCTGGGCAGGCCCGCTGCGCGACGCCGAGACCGCGAAGGAGTCGGCCGCAGGCGCGTCGCGCCGAGGCCGCGGCACGGGAGCCCCGGCATGAGCCCGCCGCTGGCCGTGATCGCCGCGCCGTTCGTCGCACACGCGCTCGACGGCGTGCCGGGGCTCGTGTTCGGCCTGCCGCTGCTCGTCGTGGCGAGCCTCGTGTTCGCGGCGACGCGGCACGAGGATCCGCGTTCGATCCGCCGCGTGACGCTCGAGTGGCTCGGCTGGCTGGGTGGCGTGCTCGGCGGGGTGCTCGTCGCCGTGCTCGTGCTCGGCTGGCTGGCCTGATCAGGGCCCGCCCGCCGCCGTCGCGAGCCGCCGCAGCTGCCCGCAGGCGGCGTCGATCCGCGCTCCCTTGCGGTGCCGCACCTGCACGTTCACGCAGGCGGCACGCAGCACGTCGAGGAAGCGGTCCTGGTCGCGCGGCCGGGGTTCCCGCCAGGGCATGCCGGCCACGGTGTTGTAGGGGATCACGTTGACGAGTGGCGCGCGGCCGCCGAGCAGCCGCACGAGCGCCTCGGCGTCGGCCACCGCGTCGTTCACGCCGCCCAAGAGCACGTATTCGAAGGTGAGCCGTCGGCCCGACGACTCCCAGTAGCGGTCGGCCGCCGCCAGCACGGCATCCAGGCCGATCGCCTTGTTCACCGGCACGAGCCGGGTGCGGAGTTCGTCGGTGGCGGCGTGGAGCGAGACGGCGAGGTGGTACACCGGCTCCTCGGCCGCCAGCCGGTCGATCGCGGCGGGCAGGCCCACCGTGGAGATCGTGATCCGCCGCGGGGAGATGCCCAGGCCCTCGGGATCGCGGGCCACGCCGAGGGCCGGCAGGAGCCGGTCGAGGTTCGCCAGCGGCTCGCCCATCCCCATCACCACCACGTGGCTGAGCCGCTCGTCGGCCGGCAGGAGCCGCACGAGCCGCAGGAGCTGCTCGAGGATCTCGCCGGCGGACAGGTTGCGGACCA
Organism: Planctomycetaceae bacterium; assembly: GCA_046095145.1. GTDB lineage: Bacteria > Planctomycetota > Planctomycetia > Pirellulales > UBA1268 > QWPN01. Next base: position 368 of record JBJTIV010000223.1, on the reverse strand, counting down.
CGCCGTCGATGCCGCTGGCGCAGAACACGCAGCCCATCGCACAGCCCACCTGCGTGCTGATGCAGGCGGTGCGGCGCTGGCCGTCGGGCCGGCGCTCACGCAACAGGACGCATTCGATCCGCTGGCCGTCGGCGAGCCGGAGGAGCAGTTTCTCGGTGCCGTCGTCGGCCCGCGTGTGGGCGGCGATGGAGGTCGTCCAGATCGCGAACCGCTCGGCCAGCCGCCCCCGCAGCTCCGCGGGCAGGTCGGTCATGTCGGCGAAGGACTCGGCACGCCGGGCGAACAGCCAGCGCCGCACGGCCTGGGCCCGCCACGCGGGCTGGCCGAGCTCCGCGAGCGACCGCTCGAGACCGGAGTCGGGATCGAGC
>JBJTIV010000222.1:0-5791 GCA_046095145.1 Planctomycetaceae bacterium | reverse complement strand
GCTCGAGCCGTCGACGTGGGCCTTCTTGGCGATCTTCGCCGCCTTCTCGTAGCCGATGTGGGTGTTGAGGGCGGTCACGAGCATCAGCGAGTCGTCGAGGTGATGCTTGATGCGGGCGAGGTTCGGCTCGATGCCCGTCGCACAGTGAATCCGCATCGAGTCGCAGGCGTCGGCCAGGAGGTCGGCCGACTCCAGCACGTTGTGGATCATCACCGGCTTGTAGACGTTGAGCTGGAAGTTGCCCTGCGAGCCGGCGAAGGCCACCGCGGCGTCGTTGCCGAACACCTGGGCGCAGACCATGGTCATGGCCTCGCACTGCGTGGGGTTCACCTTGCCCGGCATGATCGAGCTGCCCGGCTCGTTCTCCGGGATCGAGATCTCCCCGATGCCGCAGCGCGGGCCGCTGGCCAGCCAGCGGATGTCGTTGGCGATCTTGAGCAGGGCCATGGCCAGGCCGCGCTCCGCCGCGCTCACCTCGACGAGCGCGTCGTGCGCCGCGAGGGCCGCGAACTTGTTGGGGGCCGACACGAACGGGTGGCCGGTCTCCTTGGCGATGTGGCGTGCCGCCACGGCGCCGAACGTCGGATGGGCGTTGAGCCCCGTGCCCACGGCGGTGCCGCCGATCGCCAGCTCGTAGAGTCCGGGCAGCGCCCGCTCGACGCCGGCGATCCGGTCGTCCAGCTGGGCCCGCCAGCTGGAGATCTCCTGGCCGAGCGTGATCGGCGTGGCGTCCTGGAGGTGCGTGCGGCCGATCTTCACGAGGTCGGCGTGGCGTGCCTCGAGCCCGAGGAACACGTCGCGCAGCGCGCGGACCGCCGGCAGCAGGCGGTCGTGGATCACCTCCACCGCGGCGATGTGCATGGCGGTGGGAAAGGTGTCGTTGGACGACTGGCCGCGATTGACGTCGTCGTTGGGATGGACGGGCTGCTTCGAGCCGAGCGTGCCGCCGGCGATCTCGATCGCCCGGTTCGAGATCACCTCGTTGGCGTTCATGTTCGACTGCGTGCCGCTGCCGGTCTGGAACACGACCAGCGGGAAATGGTCGTCGAGCTTCCCGGCGATGACCTCGTCGGCGGCCCGCACGATGAGCTTCACCGTCTCCGGCGGCAGTTGCCCGAGCTCGCCGTTGGCCAGGGCCGCCGCCTTCTTGAGGATGCCGAGGCTCCGCTTGATGGCCCGGCCCCACTGGAAGCGGTCCACGCCGATCTTGAAGTTGTCGCGCGACCGCTCGGTCTGTGCCCCCCAGTAGCGGTCGGCCGGCACCTGCACCGGCCCCATGCTGTCGGACTCTGTGCGGAACGGCTGCGGGGCGGCGGTCATGGGCGGGCCTCCGGGGACGCGGGCTGGAGGCGGATTCTCCGGCCCGTGGGTCGGCGTTTCAACGGGCATGGGCCGGGGCTCGCGCTAGCGACGCAGCACGCGACGGCCGGCGGCAGGCTGGGCGGTCTTGGGGGCGACCGGCTTGCCGCCGAGCTGCGTTGGCCGGGCGATGGCCAGTGCCAGCCAGCCATCCGTGCTCACCGCCTGCACGGCCCGCACGTCGGCGAGCCGCTTGTCGCCCACGAGCCGCTCCGGCAGCAGTGGCACGGGCCGCTCCTTCGGGAACAGCTTGCCGAAGATCGTGCGCAGCGCCAGTTCCATGCGTCCCTGCTGCCCGGCACCCGAGAGCCGCACCGGCCCGTCGCGCTCGAGGAGCACCTGCGGCCCGGCCATCACGGGGCGGTAGGCGACCTGCGCCACGATGTCGTACCAGGCGCGGCGGTCGCTCTCGATGGCGTCGAGCGCCAGCCGCACGTGCACCAGGCCGTCGCGGCACTCGACCCGCAGCGGCTCCTCGGCGGCGAACGCCACCTCCACGTCGGCGGGCAGGTCGTCGGGAATCCGCGTCGGCAGGGCGAGCCGGTCGCACACGGTGCGCACGACCTCCGCGACGGTGAGCCGGCGGCCCCCGAAGCCGAAGCACTCGCAGGCGTTGTTCACCGACGACTCGTGCACCTGCACGCTCAGCAGCGCGTCGGCCGGGGCCCGCGGCCGCGGCGTGTGGGCGGCCAGCTGGCGGGCACCGGCGAGCCTGACCCGGGCCACGGCCATGTCGGCGGTGGTCTCGAGGCCCACCGCCGTCGGCGCGAGCCCCAGCCGCACCATGGGCTCCCAGGCCTTCGTCCGCACCCGCTCGGCGAGATCACGAAACCTGGGCTCGGTGGCCGCGTCGATCTCGTGGCAGGCGCGGGACACGATCTTGTCGTTGACCTCGCGGGTGGCTTCGTCGTAGTGGTCGTCGTGCTGGTTGCGGGCGATCGACCGCATCAGCGACCCCATGATCGGGAGCGAGTCGAAGTCGGTGCGGATGCCGGCCAGCCGGGAACGGTTGGAGGCGGCGCCCACGGCCTGGCCGAAGGCGAGGCCGCGGGAGGACACCGTCATCGGCTTGTGGATCGTGAATCGGCCGGTGGCCCGCGAGTGGAGCGCCACCGGCCCCGACTCCGTCACGGAGCGCGAGCTGACGACGCCGTCGACGCGGAGTTCCATGCGGATCTCGTCGGGATCCGGCACGAAGCGCACGCCGGTCGTCTGCTGGACCCGTTGCGTGCCCCGCACCGGCCGGCCGAGCACGAATTCCCGGATCGGCCCGGAGTGCTGTGTGGCCGCGGGGAGGAGCCGCTCGACGAAGGACTGGTGCACGGCGACGCGCAGGTTCGGTGCGAGGTAGTGGTCGCCCACGGCCCGGGTCACGCCGCCGCCAGCCGGCTCCGCCGCGCCCAGCGAGTCGAGCGCCTCGTGCACCCGCGCCGCCGCGGCGGCCGCCGGGGCCGACTCGAACCGCGCGAGCGCCCCGAGGAGCCGCACCGTCATCGGGGCGGCGGCCGCGGTCACCAGCGCGGTCGCCGCGACCGCCCCGGAGCCCGCGGGCGGCGCGCAGGCCGCCGCGGCCGCGCGCCACACCGCCACCCGCCGGCCCGCGGCCAGCGCCGCGCGGCGCACGTCCGACGCCAGCGCGGGGTCGGCCAGGCGATCGGCCAGTGCCATGCCCGCCTCGACGTCGTCGTCCAGGGGCAGGAGCGCGGCTGCCGCCGCGGGATCGGCCGGCCCGGCCGTCTCCCGCACCGCGTCGACGTGGGCGAGCGTGGCGGTCGCCCACGTGCCGACGTCGCCGGCCACGGTCGCGAGGCGGACCAACTGATCGCGGAGCCGGGTCGGGTCGGGCCAGGCCGTGCTGTCGGACGACTCGTCGAGCGGAGGCCCGGCCGTCTCGGCGCCGCGGTCGGCCACGCGGAGCTCGCTCCGCAGCCGTTCGAGGAGTCTTCCTGCCGGCTGCGATCCGCGGTCCACCCGCCGGTCCGCGAGCCGGTCGCGGACCGCGTCACGGTCCTTGCGGGCCGCGTCGGGCACCTCGATCGCGGTGTCGGGATCGTTGACCCGCGCGGCGAGCATCCGCAGCGCGTCGGGGTCGGCGACGGCCGCCTGCGCGCCGACCTGGGCCAGGAGCGGCTCGGGATCAGGGGCGCGACGCGCGTCGGCCGCGGTCCCGGCGACCAACGCCACCAGTGCGAGCAGCACCGCGACGATGCTCCCCACACGGGCTCCCGCAGCGCCCGTTTCTGCCGCCATGCGTCACCGGTCCAGCCGCGCCGATCGTCGGGCGGCCCCCAGCCGGCCACCCTCCCCAAAGGAATCGACGTCCCGGCCCTCAAAATCGATGCAGGCGGACCGCGGCCCGTGCGGTCGCCGCAGTCGGCGGCACGCCACGTTCATACCTGGGGCCCCCGGCGGCCCGGGGGGGCTGGGATGTCTGGAGAAGGCCCGTGTCAGCCGCGGCTCGCGGCCTCGAGCCGCGGCTCCTCGAGCAGCGCCGTCCAGGCGTCGACGAGCACGGTGAGATTCGCGTTGCGATCGATGCGCGCCAGCGCGTCGAGGGTGAGCCGCAGCGACGTGACCGCCTCGTCGGCATCGAGGGGCCGCGCGGCCAGGGCCCGGGCGCTGGCCTCATCCGGCGGGGGTTCGCCGGCCGCCGCGTGGCGGAGCGCCGCGCGGTAGAAGTCGATCGCCGCTTCGAGCACCACGCGGAGCCGGCCGCGGCGCGGCGGCGCCTCCTTGCCGGCCGCCTCCACCAGGGCGATCGTGTCGCGGGCCAGCTCGACGCCCCGCAGCGGCCGCTGCGCGAGCAGCTCCACGAGCCGGGCGCGGAAGGCCGCCACGTCCGGGTCGAGGAGCAGCCTGGCGCGCGACAGGCTGCCGCCGGCCGCCGCGGCGGCCGCCCGGATGGCGGCCGGGTCGCCGCCGCCGGCCGCCTCGGACTCCAGCACGCGCCGCACGACCTCCTCCGGCAGCGGCCGGAAGCGGACGATCTGGCAGCGGGAGCGGATCGTGGGCAGCTGCCGCTCCAGCGCCGTGCCCACGAGCATGATCACGGCGTCCCCGGGCGGCTCTTCGAGCGTCTTGAGCAGGCAGTTGGCCGCCTCGACGGAGAGGTGGTCGGCGTCGCGGATGATGGCCACCTTGCGGGCGCCCAGCGCGGGCGCCAGCAGGATCCGCCAGCACAGCCCCTCGCGCATGCGGTGATCCTTGTCGCCGATCAGGGCCTCGAGCGGGATCGTCGCGCGATCCTCGGGCTTCGCCACCACGTCGATGTCGGGATGGCTGCCGGCCGCCGCCTGCACGCACGAGGCGCACGCGCCGCAGGCCTCGATCCCGCCCTGCGCCCGCGGACAGACGAGGGCCTTGGCCAGCTCGAGCGCCACGGTCGTCTTGCCCACGCCCGGCGGGCCGACGAGCAGGTAGGAACCCGACACGCGGCCCCGCGCGGCCGCCGTGGCGAACGCCCGCAGAACCGCGTCGTGGCCCTCGATGCCGCGCCAGCCCATCGTCGTCGCTCCCGCGCCGTTCAACCGGGAACCGCGAGCCCGAATCGCGCCGCCACCGCGGCCCGGATGTGCGCCGCCACCTCGTCGACACCGTCCGCCGCGTCGATCACGCAGATGCCGGCGGGGTCGCGGCGGGCCTCGGCGAGATAGCCCGCGCGGACCCGCATTCGGTAGTCGGCGCCGCGCGCCTCGAGCTTGTCGAGCGGCCGGTCGAGCCGGCGGGCGGCGGTCTCGAGATCGACGTCGAGCACCACCACGAGGTCGGGCAGCAGGCCGCCGGTGGCCACGTCGCCCACGGCCCGGATGGTCGCCGGGTCGAGGCCGCCGGCATGCCCCTGGTAGACCACGTTCGACAGCAGGTAGCGGTCGGTGACGACCCACGCGCCGCGGTCGAGCGCGGGCGCCACGATCTCGGCCACGAGCTGCGCCCGCGCCGCCATGTAGCGCAGCATCTCGGCGGTCGGCGCCAGGTGGAGGTCGTGGCGGTCGAGAAGGATGGCGCGGATCGCGTCACCCACGGGCGTGGCGCCGGGATCGCGACAGGTCGCGACCGCGAGCCCGGCGGACTCGAGCCAGCCGGCCAGCCGCGCGATCTGCGAGGACTTGCCCGAGCCGTCGATGCCCTCGATCGCGATGAATCGTCCGCGGGTCATGGGCCGGAGTCTATCGCGGCGGCACGAGCCGCTGGATGCCCAGCGGATCCGCGGGGTCGAGCGGGCGGATCCGCGCGCAGACGGTGCGCGCCAGCGGCAGCCGGCCCGTGGCCACGAGGCAGTGCACGAGTCCCGTCGCCGCCTCGTGGAAGGGCCTGTTGCCCGGCAGGTCGTAGGGCAGCTGCCCGGCGACGCCGGCCGCGTCGACCGCGCGGAGGCCGAGCTCCCAGGCCCGCCCGAAGTGGCCGCGGGCGAGCTTCGGGTCGGCGGCCTCGA
>JBJTIV010000221.1:0-10938 GCA_046095145.1 Planctomycetaceae bacterium | reverse complement strand
CCCGAGGCGGACGACCTCGTGCGCCTGGTGAAGGTGTCGCGGCGGCGCGATCTCGACATCTCCACCTTCACCTCGGCGATCGTCGTGCGGCGCGACGGCGACCGCATCGGCACCGCCCGCGTCGCGTTCGGCGGCGTCGGGCCCACGGTGGTGCGGATGCGCGGCGTCGAGGCGGCCCTCGTGGGGCGGCCGTTCACGGCGGAGACGTTTCGCCGGGCGGGCGAGGCCGCGGTGGCCGAGATCCGCCCCCCCCCCGACGTACGCGGCAGCGCCGACGACCGTCTCCAACTCGCCCGCACCGTGCTCGTCGAGTTCTTCCACCGCCGCGCCGCGGTGCCCGCATGAGCCACGCCCGCTTCCAGCCCCACGCCGATCCCGCCGCCCACGTGCCGAGCGTGGGCCGCACGATCCCCCACGACTCCGCGGTGGGCCACGTGACCGGCTCGGCCGCCTACATCGCCGACCTGCCGCGGCGGGGCGACGAGCTCGTGGTGGGGTTCGCGCCGAGCCCGGTGGCCGCCGGCCGCCTCCGCGGCATCGACCTGGCCGCGGCCCGCGCCGTGCCGGGCGTAGTGGACCTCGTCACGGCCGCCGACATCCCCGGCGCGAAGGTGTGGGGGCCGATCTTCCCGGACGAGCCCGTGCTCGCCGACGGCGAGGTGCTCTACGTGGGCCAGCCGGTGGTCGTGATCGCGGGCGAGACGCAGGCCGCGGTCGACGCCGCCCGCCGGCTCGTGACGCTCGACATCGAGCCGGCCGAGCCGATCCTCACGATCGAGCAGGCGGTCGAGGCGGAGCGGTTTCTCGCGCCCCCGCGCCGGATCGCGCGGGGCGACGCCGCCGCCGCGATCGCGACGGCCCCGCACCGGCTGGCGGGCGTGTTCCACAGCCTCGGCCAGGAGCATCTCTATCTCGAGGCGCAGGCCGCCCTGGCGACTCCCGGCGAGCAGGGGCAGATCGTCGTCCATTCCTCCACGCAGGGCCCCACCGAGACGCAGCACGTGGTCGCCGGCGTGCTCGGGCTCGGCATGCACCAGGTGGTCTGCACCTGCAAGCGGATGGGGGGCGGCTTCGGCGGCAAGGAGACGCAGGGCGTGCTGCCGGCCGTGATGGCGGCGCTCGTGGCCCACCGCACCGGCCGCGCGGCCCGGCTCGTCTACGTGCGCGAGGACGACATGGCCTCCACCGGCAAGCGGCACGCCTACCGCGCGGCCTGGGAGGTGGGCTTCGACGACGAGGGACGGATCCTCGGCTACTCGGTCGAGTTCCACTCGGCCGGCGGCGCGGCGGCCGACCTCTCCACGTCGATCATGGAGCGGTCGATGCTGCACGTCGACAACGCCTACTGGTTCGAGCACGTCGACATCCGCGGCCGCGTCTGCTTCACGAACATCGCGCCGGCCACCGCCTTTCGCGGCTTCGGCGGGCCCCAGGGCATGGCCGCCACCGAGAGCATGCTCGCGGAGATCGCCGGCTTCCTCAGCGGCCGCGGCCGACGGATCTCCGCCCTCGACGTGCAGCGGCGCAACCTCTACGGCGTCGGCGAGCGGAACTTCACGCCCTACGGCCAGGCCGTCACGGAGAACCACCTGCCCGAGCTCGTCGACACGCTGCGGCGCTCGAGCGACTTCGACCGGCGGCTGGCCGAGGTGGAGGCGGCCAACGCCCGCGATCCACTGGTGCTGCGGGGCCTGGCGCTCATGCCGGTGAAGTTCGGCATCTCGTTCACGGCCAAGTTCCTCAACCAGGGCAACGCGATCGTCAACGTCTACACCGACGGCACGGTGCAGGTCTCGACGGGCGGCACCGAGATGGGGCAGGGGCTCAACACCAAGATCCGGCAGCTCGTGGCCGACGAGTTCGGCCTGCCGCCGGAGCAGGTGATCCTGATGCCCACGTCGACGGAGAAGAACAACAACACGTCGCCGACGGCCGCCTCCGCCGGCACCGACCTGAACGGCGCCGCCGCCGTCGTCGCCTGCCACACGATCAAGGAGCGGATCGCCGAGTGGGTGGCGGGCCGGTTCGCCGCCGACGGCGTCACGACCGCGCCGGAGCACGTGGGCTTCGCCGGCGGCTGGGTCTACGACACGCGGCGGCGCGCCGTGCGGATGGCCTTCGGCGAGGTGTGCCTGGCCGCCCGCCGCGACCGGGTCGACCTCGGGGCCCGCGGCTACTACGCCACGCCGATCGCCGGCTTCGATCCCGCCGCGGGGCGCGGAGCGCCCTTCTTCTATTTCACGCAGGGGGCCGCGGTGGCGGAGGTGCGGATCGACCGCTTCACCGGGGATCTGGTGGTGCCGCGGGTCGACCTGCTCATCGACATCGGCCGCTCCATCAATCCCGGCGTGGACCGCGGCCAGGTGATCGGCGGCTTCGTGCAGGGCATGGGCTGGGTGACCGGCGAGTGCCTGGTCTACGACCCGCGGGGCCGGCTGCTCTCCGACTCGCCGACCACCTACAAGATCCCGGCCGCCTCCGACGTGCCGGCCGACTTCCGCTGCGAGTTCTTCCCCAACGACGCCAACGTGGCCAACGTGGCCCGCAGCAAGGCGGTGGGCGAGCCGCCGCTGATGCACGCGATCTGCGTGTGGAGCGCCGTGAAGCACGCGCTCGCGTGCGTCTCGCCGGCGGCGGCCCGCCGCCTCTGCCTGCCGGCGACCAACGAGGAGATCCTCCGCGCGCTCTCCGCCACCGCCGGGCCCGCGGACGACGGGAGCGGCTGGGGACACAGCGCCGAGCTGCGGCAATGGTCCGCGGCTCGCGGCGCGGAGGAGCCCGCTGCATGCCTGCTCCGCACGGGCTGATCGAACGGCTCGCCGAGATGGCGGCCGCCGGAGCGCCGTTCGTCCTGGTCACCCTCGCCGAGGCCGTGGGCAGCACGCCCCAGGACGCGGGCACGAAGATGCTCGTCGACGCCACCGGCCTGCGGTTCGGCACGGTCGGCGGCGGCAAGGTGGAGGCCCGGGCGATCGCCGAGGCCCAGGCCCTGCTCGCCGATCCGCAGGCGCGGGCGTGCACGCTCGTGGAGTGGAATCTCAAGCGCGACGTGGGCATGACCTGCGGCGGCACCGTGACACTGCTCTTCGAGGCGTATCACGTGCGGCCCTGGCGGGTGGTCGTGTTCGGCGCGGGCCACGTGGGGCAGGCACTCGTCCGCTGCCTGCTCCTGCTCGACTGCGGCGTGGTGTGCATCGACCCGCGGCCGGAGTGGCTCGCGCGGCTTCCCGAGTCGCCGCGGCTGGAACGGATCTGCCTCGCGGAGCCGCGCGACTACGTGCCGCGGCTGCGTGCCGACGACGTGGTGGTCTGCATGACGATGGGCCACGCCACCGACCGGCCGATCCTCGAGGCGGTCTTCAAGGCCGGGCTCGAGCCCGCCTACCTGGGCGCGATCGGCAGCCGGGCGAAGCGGGAGGTACTGCGGAAGGAACTCGAAGCCGCAGGCGTGCCGGCGGCGGCGGTCGCGCGGCTGCGGTGTCCGATCGGCCTGCCGATCGGCGGCAACCAGCCGGGCGACATCGCGGTGAGCGTGGCCGCGGAGATCCTCCAGGAGCGCGGCGCCCCCGTCGATCGCTGAACCCGGACCAGCGCCCCACGCGACCGGGGCGCTCGTTGCCGCCCGCACCGGGCTGCACTACAGTCTGCGGCATGATGACTTCCCGCTCCGCGACGGACACCACGCCCGACGCCGTAGACCAGCTTCGCGCCGTCGGCCGCGAGTTTCATGCCCGCTCGTGGTCGCTCGGCACGAGCAGCAACTACAGCGTGGTCGCCGCACGCGATCCGCTGGACCTGCTCATCACGGCCAGCGGCAAGGACAAGTCGGCCCTCGGCCGCGACGACTTCGTGCGCGTCGACGCCGCGGGACGGCTCCGCGACGGCGGGCCCGGCCGGGCGTCGTCCGCCGAGACGCTGCTCCACTGCATGATCGCCGAGCTCCTGCCGACGGTGGGCGCAGTGCTCCACACGCACTCCGTGTGGGGCCCGCTGCTCTCGGGCGCCGATCTGGCCCGCGGCAGCGTGCGGATCGAGGGCTACGAGATGCTCAAGGGCCTCGAGGGCGTCCGCACCCACGACACGTTCGTGGAGGTTCCAGTGTTCGCCAACACGCAGGATATGACGGAACTGGCCGCCCGGATCCGCGACCGCTTCGCCGGCCTCGACTGGTCGGCCTCCCGGCCGCCGGCGCACGGCTTCCTGCTCGCCCGCCACGGCCTCTACACCTGGGGCCGCGACCTCGCCGAGGCCCGCCGCCACGTGGAGATCCACGAGTTCCTCTTCGAGTGCGTGGCCCGGTCGCGGATGCTGCCCGGCCCGCGCTCCTGACCTCGCCTGCCCGGAGAGGAGCGCAGCGTTGGCGTGCCGATCCATGCATGAGGTAAACTCTTGACCATGGGATATGCCAATCGGTCGCGATCGTCATGACCAAGTCTGTTCGCATGCCGCCGGTGTCGCTCACGATCACCGACGCCGCTGCGCAGGCAGACGCGGATCGTCGGCTGTGGCGGGAGCGGTCGCCCGAAGAGCGGCTCGCCGCCGTCGAGCGGTTTCGGCTCGAGTCCGGAAAGTTTCTCTATGACTACCCATCCCGACTTCGAAGACTTCTTACGTTTGCTCGAGGTCCATCGGGTTGACTACATGATCGTGGGAGGCTACGCGGTCGCGTACCACGGCTTTCCCCGGTTCACGAAGGACATCGACATCGCCGGTACGGCGCGATCGAGGTCACGTTCATCGGGCGCGTGGACCTCCTGCGGAACAAGCGATCCACGGGTCGTCAGCGGGATCTGGCCGACGTCGAGGAACTGGGCTGACGGGCGGCCGCGTCGGACCGCACGCCGCGACGGATGCTGCCGGCGTAGCGGACTCCCGCGCCGCACGGTACCCTCATCGCATTCTCCGGAACACGAGAGGCGTCCCATGGCGATCGTCACGGTGCCGGCCGAGACCCGACAGCTGACCGACAAGGCCGGGATCGCGGCCTTCCTCGCCGGCCACGGCATCCACTACGAGACCTGGCCGCTCGAGGACCGGGTCGATCCCGCGGCTCCCGCCGAGACCATCCTGGCCGCGTACGCGCCGGAGATCGACGAGCTCAAGCGGCGGGGCGGCTTCGTCACGGCCGACGTCATCGACGTCTATCCCGACACGCCGAACCTGGAGGCGATGCTCGCCAGGTTCAACAAGGAGCACACCCACACCGAGGACGAGATCCGCTTCATTCTCCAGGGCCGCGGCGTGTTCCACATCAACCCGGGCGACCGGCCCGTGTTCGCGATCGAGGTCTGGGCGGGCGACCTGATCAGCGTGCCGCTGGGCACGCGGCACTGGTTCGACCTGTGCGGCGACCGGAGGATCCGCGCCATCCGGCTGTTCCAGGACATGAGCGGCTGGACGCCGCACTACATCGCAGACGGCGTGCACTCGCTCTACATGCCGCTGTGCCTGGGCCCGGCCTGGATCGCGGGCTCGGCGGGGCCGGCCTCGTGATCGTCTTCGACGGCCGCGGCATCCTCCTCGACGTCGAGGGCACGACGTCGTCGATCTCCTTCGTCTACGACGTGCTCTTCGCCCACGCGAAGGCGCAGGTGGGGGACTTTCTCGTGCGCCGCCGCGAGGATCCCGCCGTGGCCGCGGCAGCGGCGGGCATCGCCGCCACGGCCGGTCTCGCCGGCGCCGACCTGGCCGACCCGGTCGCGGCCGGCCGCGTGGTCCACGCGGCGATCGACCTCATGCACCGCGACGTGAAGGACACGGCGCTCAAGTCGCTGCAGGGCATGATCTGGCGGAGCGGATTCGAGTCGGGCGAGATCGTGGCCCACGTCTACGACGACGTGCCCCCGGCGCTGGCCCAGTGGGCCGATTCGGGGCTCGACGTGCGGATCTACTCCTCGGGCTCGGTCGAGGCGCAGCGGCTGTTCTTCGGCCACACGGCCCACGGCGACCTGACGCGGTTGCTCCGCGGTCACTACGACACCACGACCGGCCCCAAGCGGGAGCGCGGCAGCTACGCCCGGATCGCCGCCGACATGGCCCTCGAGCCGCGGCGGATCCTGTTCGTGAGCGACGTGGGCGAGGAGCTCGACGCCGCCCGCGCCGCGGGCATGGCCACGGCGCTGGCCGTCCGTCCCGGGAACCGCCCGGCGGGCGGCCTCTACGACCACGAGGCGGTCGCCACGTTCGCCGAGATCGTCACATGACCGCCGACGTGCGCTGCGGCGCCGGCGCCGCCACCGACGAGCGGCTCGACGTGGCCCTCACCACCGCGATCGACGCGGCCGCGCTGCAGCTCGGCGGGTCGCCCCGCGAGGCCGACCTGGCCGTGGTCTACGCGTCGAGCGCCTACGGCACCGACGTGCGGCCGGCCTTCGAGGGCCTCGCCGATTCGATCGGCGCCCGCACCGTGATCGGGGCCACCGCCGAGGCCGTGCTCTGCAACGGCGCCGAATACGAGCAGGGGCCGGCCGTCGCCGTGTGGCTGGCGCGGATGCCGGCGGCCACGCTCGTGCCGGTGTCGATCGAGCACGCCCGGACGCCCGACGGCGGGATGTTCGTGGGCTGGCCCCCCGAGGACGATGCGGGGCGGGGCTGGCCGGCCAACGCCACGCTCCTGCTGCTGGCCGATCCCTTCTCCTTTCCCGTGGAGGGCTTTCTCGAGCGGGTGGCGCTCGACCAGCCCGGCCTGCCGATCGTGGGCGGCATGGCCAGCGGCGGGATGCGGCCCGGCGCCAACACGCTCGTGATCGACTCGCGGACCTACGACTCGGGCGCCGTGGGCGTGCTCGTGGGCGGCGGCGTGAGGATCCGGCCCGTCGTGTCGCAGGGCTGCCGGCCGATCGGCGCGCCCTTCGTGATCACGCGGGCCGAGGCCAACCTCGTCATCGAGCTCGGCGGCCGCGCGGCGCTCGAGCGGCTCCGGGAGGTGTTCGCGGGCCTCGGGCCGGCCGACCGCGAGCTCGTGAAGTCGTCGTTGTTCATCGGCCGCGCGGCCACGGAGTACAAGGATCGCTTCGGCCCCGGCGACTTCCTCGTGCGCAGCGTGGCCGGAGCCGATCCCGATTGGGGTGTGCTCGCGGTCGGCGACATGGTGCGCACCGGCCAGACCGTGCAGTTCCACATCCGCGACGCGGCCAGCGCCCACGACGACCTCGAGGTGCTGCTCGGGCGGGCGCGGGCGGCCGGCGCGGCTCCGGCGGGCGCGCTCGTCTTCACGTGCAACGGCCGCGGGACGCGACTCTTCCCCGAGCCGCACCACGACGCGCAGTGCCTGGCCGAGACGCTCGGCCCCGTGCCGACGGCGGGCTTCTTCGCGCAGGGCGAGTTCGGGCCGATCGGCCGGCTCAACTGCCTCCACGGGTTCACGGCCTCGATCGCCCTCGTGGAACCGGCCTGACCGGCCGCGGCCGCCCAGCACCGCGGCGTCCCCGGGCTTCCGCACGGGGCCTCCACACGTGTACCTCCCGGCGGGATCGGGGTTGCCGGACCTGGCCGGCGGGCCTACCGTCCCGCCCTCTCCGGAGGCCCCGCATGCACCGCTCCGCCGCCCGCCTGACCGCCGCAGCCGCGCTCGCCGCCCTGCTCGGCGCCGGCTGCGCGCACCACCAGGCCAACCAATACGCCTACGCGCCGCCGCTGGCGCCTCCCGTCTACCCGCAGCCGCAGCCCGTCGCGCAGCCGATGGCCGGGCCGCTGCCGGGCCCGGTGGTCGCAGCGCCCGCACTGCCCGCCGCACCCGTCACGCCCGGCGTGACGGTGACGATGGGCGACGGCGTCGTGCCGGCGAACGCCGACGGCTCGTGCCCGCCGTGTGCCGCACCCGCCGGCGCGGTACCGGTGTCCTACGAGGGCGCGGTGCAGACGCAGCCCTGCCCGCACTGACCTGGCGGCGAGCAGGATGGCTCACGCCGGCAGCGGATGCCGGGCGAAGAAGGCCCAGATGATCTCGTTGGCATCGAGCGACCGCGCCGACGGGCCGAGGTAGAACGAGTCGGCCGTCCGGCCGGGCCACGTGTGGCCGCCGCCATCGAGCCGATAGAAGACCACCTCGCTGCCGTCGCGGCCCGGCCCCCACGTGAGCCGCTCCACCGTGATGCCGTCGTCGGAGCAGGGGATCTCCTCGCGCCGAAACGCGGCCGGGCAGCCGTCGGCATGTACCCAGTCGAGCAGCCCGGCCAGAATCGGCCGGTGGCTGACGCGGGTCACGCTGCGGCGGCCGATGCCCCCTTCCAGGGGCGTGAACTGGTCGAGCGAACCGTGGAAGGCCACGACGGACACCGGCCGGCTCGGGGCGATCGCGTCGAGCGCCAGCGGTCCGGCCACCGCGGCGACCGCGGCCACGAGGTCGGCCCGCTCGGCGGCCAGCCGGTAGGCCATCATCGCGCCGTTCGACATGCCGGTGGCGTGCACGCGGCGGCGGTCCACCGGCACCCGGACCGCCACGGCCTCCACCACCGCGGCGCCGAAGGCCACGTCGTCGGACCCGTCGGCCCGCGCCTCGCCGCAGCAGTTGCCGCCGTTCCACGTGAGCAGGCCGGCCCGCGATCCCGTGCCGGCCGGATAGGCGACGACCGCCCGGTCGGAGGCCGCGAACGCGTCGAGTCCCGAGAACCGCCGCATGCCCTCGGGATGGCTCTGGCCGCCATGGAAGGCGAGCACGAGCGGCCAGCCCGACGGCGGCGGTCCGCCCGCCGGCACGCAGACGACCGCCGCGCGGCGGAGCGGCCCCACGGGCACGTCGATCTCGAGCACCGTGAAGCCTGGTCGCTGCGCCGCGTCGTTCATGCGTCTTCGAATCCGTATCGCACCGGCCACCGACGATGGCCTACACTGCGGCCCCGCCGGGGACCGAATGTAGCCGCGACGCCGGCGACGCGAACCTCCGGACCAGCTTCCCGCCACGTTCCCGCGCCCGAGAGCCCCTCGTGACCGCTCCCGCCCCCGGGCCGCTCGCCGGCCGCTCCGCCGGCATCCTGCTCCACCCCACGTCGCTGCCGGGCCGCTTCGGCATCGGCGAGATCGGCCCCGAGGCCCACCGCTGGCTCGAGCGGCTCGCGCGGATGGGGCAGCGGCTCTGGCAGGTGCTGCCGCTGGGGCCCACCGGATTCGGCGACTCGCCCTACCAGACCCTCTCGACGTTCGCCGGCAATCCGCTCCTGATCTCCTTCGACACGCTCCGTGCCGACGGGCTCGTCGACGCCGACCGCCTCGACGCCGTGCCCCGCCTGCCCGACGACCACGTGGCCTTCGGCGACGTGATCCCCGCACGGCTCGCGGTGCTGCACGAGGTGGCGGCCGGGTTTCCGCGGCGGGCGTCGGCCTCGCTCCGCGCCGGCTACGAGCGGTTCGTCGACGAGCAGCGGGCGTGGCTCGACGACTACGCCGACTTCGTCTCGATCAAGGCCCGCTTCGGCGGCCGCTCGTGGACCGACTGGCCGGCCGACGTGGCGGCCCGGGAGCCGGGCGTGGTGGCCGCGGCCCGGCGCGAGCTCGCCGAGGGCATCGCGCACGCCCGCGTGGGCCAGTTCCTGTTCCACGAGCACTGGTCGCGGCTGCGGGCGCAGGCGGCGGCGCTCGGCATCTCGATCGTGGGCGACCTGCCGATCTTCGTGGCCCACGACAGCGCCGACGTCTGGTGCCGGCCGGAGCTCTTCGCGCTCGCCCCCGACGGCCGGCCGACCGTGGTGGCCGGCGTGCCCCCCGACTATTTCAGCCGCACCGGACAGCGCTGGGGCAATCCGCTCTACCGCTGGGACGTGCACGAGGCCGAGAGCTTCGCCTGGTGGATCGCGCGGCTGCGGCAGGCCTTCGCGCTGGTCGACATCCTGCGGATCGACCACTTCCGCGGCTTCGCAGGCTACTGGGAGATCCCCGCCGCCGAGCCCACCGCGGAGCATGGCCGCTGGGTGCCGGGCCCCGGCCGGAGGCTGTTCGACGCCGTGACCGCCGCGCTCGGCCCCCGGCCGATCATCGCCGAGGACCTGGGCGTGATCACGCCGGACGTCGACGCCCTCCGCGACGACCTCGGCTACCCGGGAATGCGGATCCTGCAGTTCGCCTTCGGGGGCGAGACGGCCGATCCGCCTGCGCCCGACCACTACCCGGCCAACACCGTGGTCTACACGGGCACCCACGACAACGACACCACGGTGGGCTGGTTCCACAGCGAGCCGGAGCGCGACTCCACCCGCACCGCCGCGGTCATCGACGCGGAGCGGCATCGCGTGCGGACCTTCTTCAGCTGCGACGGCTCCGAGATCCACTGGGACATGATCGGCCTGGCCCTGCGCACGCCGGCCAACACCGCGGTCCTGCCGCTGCAGGACGTGCTCGGCCTGGGCTCCGCGGCCCGCATGAACGTGCCGGGCCGAGAGGCGGGCAACTGGCAGTGGCGCTTCCGCTGGGAGCAGCTTCCGTCCGACGTGGAGGAGCGGCTCGCCCGGCTCACGCGGGCCGCGAACCGCGGCTCGTGACCCGCGCGGGCCGCGCCGTGTAGCGGGCCACGATCCGCCGCGCCTCCTCCGCGAGCCGCTCCCGCACCTCGGCCGGCTCGAGCACCTCCACCGAGTCGCCGAGCGCCAGCAGCTGCGGGACCATCTCCTCGTCCCAGGCCCGCTCGATGTCGAGGATCACGGCGCCGTCGGCCAGCTCCCGCACCCGCTGCCGGGGATGAAACGGCTTCTCGCGGGCCCAGCGGGCCCGCTCCGCATCGACGCGGATGCGGTACCGCCGCGGCCGCTCGGGCGACCGGAAGATCGTGATGCTGTCGCCGAGCAGCTCCTCGACGCCCTCGGGCCGCCGCGCGAACGTCCGCGAGGTGACGCGGGCGTCGGCCACGCGGTCGAGCTTGTAGAAGCGGATGGCGTCGTCGTGGGTCCCGCGCCGGCGGACCGCGTCCGCCCGCGGCACGCGGTAGCCCGCGATGTAGATCGCCCCGTC
>JBJTIV010000220.1:0-2056 GCA_046095145.1 Planctomycetaceae bacterium | reverse complement strand
CTGGTCAACGGCGGCGGCCGGTACAACGCGGGTGCGCCGGCGACGTGGCAGCAGGGTGACTACAACTACTCGGGCGACGTGAACTCGACCGACATCTCGCTGCTCAACGGCACGGGGCTCTACGGCACGTCCACCTACCTGCCCGCGGCGAGCCTGGGAGCGCTCGGTGGGGTGGGCGTGCCCGTGATGGCCAGCGTGCCGGAGCCGGGCACGTGGACGCTGGCGCTCGTGGGCCTCGCGGGGCTGGCCGCGGCCCGGAGACGCCGTGTCAGGGACGGACGGCCGCGGCGCTGACGATCGCCGTCCTCACCGTCGCAGATCGAACTCGAGCGTGTGTCGATCCTTTTCGATCGACGCCACGAGATCGGACGTGTCCGTGGAGAAGTAGCGTTCCGGGATGACGGCCTTTTGCGGCACAGGGATACCCTTGTCGTCCACCCGCTCGATCCCGTCGAAAGCGATCACCGACGCCCGGTATTCGCCCGGACGCAGCCAGACGGTGAATCCGCCGTGCGGTCCGATCCGTGCCGTGCCGCCATCGTTGCCCGCGACGGCGCCGAATTGCACCGTGCCCCGGGTGAGCGGAGCACCCTCGAAGCGGACGATACCCGTGACTTTCACGGCACCCGGGAACGGGGCTCGATCGCCGCAGCCCTCCCCCACGGCGAGTGCCACGAGCCATCCCACCGCGCTCAACCGGACGAGCGGCGGCAGCCGGCGCTCACTGGACCGATGCAGCCTGCCCATCCATGCGGTTTCCCAGGTAATTGTAGACGTCGAACGCGATGCTGTCCTGCAGGAAGACCACCGCTCCGTCACCCAACGCGAACAGCGCGCCGCCGGCGTGATAACTGGCGGCTCCCATGTTGTTCTGCCAGTCGGCCCACGTGTCGAACGTCTGCGACGGGCTGTTGATCCGCATCCCGGTGGGCACGCCGACGAAATTCACCGAGTAGAGACCGCTCCAGTATCCGAGTTCACCGCGGCGCTCGCAGAGCATGAGCGTCTTCGAGAGCCCGTCGGTGACGTCCTTGATGCGACACTGGAAGCTGTTGCGACCCCCGAACATGCCCGGATTCGCCACGGACACCGACCAGTCCCAGCCGAACCGGTAGGCGTAGGAATTCGCCCTGCAAAAACTGTCATACCCCTGGGTGCAGTCGATCGGGTGAGGCGTCGATCCCACGCCCTGGGGTCCCATGGAGAGGCCATAGCAACTGACCGGCCAATTGGGATAGTTGGCTCCCGACGCAGCGGTCCAGGGAAAGAATCCGGTGTGTGGCTGACCGCCATCGTTCTTCCGTCGGCATCCCGACGCAAACGGATTGCTCGGGCACTCCTGGATCGGCATCCGTCGATTCTCGAGGAGCGGTCTGTTCGTGGGGCCTTCGTAGTCCTCGCGGGGATTCAGCCGGTTGGCGATGTCGCCCTGCTCGATGAACGGCATCAGTTCGACGAACCACACCTTCCAGGGCCGTGCTGACATCGCCGGCACGCCGCCGGGTGTCCCTGTGCCGCTCGAGAACGTGGACCCGAAGACGAACCGCTTCCTGGCGTTCTCGTAGGTGAGCATGCCCAACGCGGTCTGCTTGAGGTTGTTGGAGCAGGACATGCGTCGGGCCGACTCCCGCGCCGACTGCACGGCCGGCAGGAGCAGTCCGATGAGCACCGCGATGATCGCGATCACGACGAGCAGCTCGACGAGCGTGAACCCCTGGGCGCGCCGACGGGATCGCCATCGGCGGCTGTCGTGCACGGGCCTGATCATCGATGTGCTCCGCGGGTGGACGGCGCCGGATCACCACGCGAAGGATGATCGACGCCGCGCTGCTCGCGAATCTTGTACAGCATCACGTTCTTCCACCACAGCCGAGTCGTGTCCCACTTTTATGCGACCCCGACCCGATGTCTCCGCGGACCCCGCTCGCGCCCGCGCGTGATACGATCGACGTGCTTGTGAACGGCTGCGAACGTCATCGGGGGTGATTCGGCATGCGGCGGGCGGAGAACTTCACCTGCAGCGTGTCGCCCGCGGCGATCGGCCCGGTCGTGGCCG
>JBJTIV010000219.1:0-5830 GCA_046095145.1 Planctomycetaceae bacterium | reverse complement strand
TGCCACCCTGGCCCATGCCGCCCATGCCCCCCATGGGCATCTGCGCCAGCACGGGCACGCCGGCGAAGGCCGTCGGCAGGCGGAGCGTGAGCGGACGGTCGGAACGGTTGGCGACGATGATCTGCGCCGAACGCGAGTCGTTGGGGATGTAGCGCACCGCGGCGAGCCCCGCCTCCTCGGCGGCGAGCACGTCTTGCACCGCCGGCCCTGCCGACGTTGACGGCTCCGCCGCGCACACGGCGATCCCGGCAATCAGGCTCGAGACGACGGTCATGCAAATCGCAAACCGCAACATGGCATGGCCTCCGGTCGCGCGGGCCGGCCACCTGTGGAGGACCCGCACCGCTCCAAGTATGGCTTTCGACCACCCGACGGGAAAAAACGTCGGCTCACGCGGAAAAAACCGGTGGTGTCGATTGTGCCGCCCACGCAGTGGGCCGCAGTCGCCGGCGAAGCCGGCGACTAGCGCTTGCTGAACTGCGTTCCGCGGCGGGCGCCGCGGAGGCCGTACTTCTTCCGCTCTTTCATCCGTCCGTCGCGGGTCAGCAGGCCGCCCTGCCGCAGCGGCTCGGCGAGTTCACCGTCGAACACCTTGAGGGCCCGCGCGATGCCGAGCCGGCACGCGCCCGCCTGGCCGGCGGGACCGCCGCCGTCGACAGTGATCACCACGTCGACGGCCGTGCGCCGCCCCACCTGCTCGAGGGCGCCGGACACCTGAGCCCGATCCTTCACGGCCGGAAAATAGGCCTCGAGATCGCGACCGTTGACCGTGATCGTGCCGCCGCCGCCGCGCAGTCGCACCCTGGCCACGGCGGTCTTGCGCCGGCCGGTGGCGATGATGTCGAGACCCCGACGGGCCGACTTCGGAGCCTTTTCCTTCACCTGCACGACCTCTTCCGCAGTCATCGTCGCTCCTCGTCCGGTTTCCGGTGGATCAGCACGTGGGCTGCAGCGGCTCGGGTTGCTGCGCCTGGTGGGGGTGTTCGCCGCCCGCGTAGACCTTGAGCTTGTCGAGCATGACCCGGCCAAGGCGGCTCTTGGGCAGCATGCGCCGCACCGCCTCCTCCAGGATCAGTTCCGGCTTGCGGTCGCGCCGGTGCTCGGCGGTCTCCGACTTGAGTCCCTGGTAGCCCGTGTACCAGCGGTATTCCTTCTGCTGCCACTTCTTGCCGCTGAACTCCACCTTCTCGGCGTTGATCACCACCACGTGGTCGCCGGTGTCGACGTGCGGCGTGTAGGTGGGGCGGTGCTTGCCCATGAGCACCATCGCGATCTCGCTCGCCAGGCGGCCGACGCGGTGTCCGGTCGCGTCGACGACCCACCAGCGCTGCTCCACCTCGCCGGGTTTCGCCATGAAGGTCTTCATCTCGAGTGCCGGTGTCCGGCTCCGGAGTGTCACGGGTCCGGACGGCGCATGCAGCCTGTTCCGGAGCCCCGCAGGCTAGCAACGGCCCGGGACGGCGGCAAGCCTCGCTCCGCGTTCGCGGCGGAAAAACAGGCACCGATGCGCCGCGGCCACCGCGGCGGCCCGGTGTCCGCAGTTGCGACCGACCGGGCTGCCAAGCAGACTTGGCCGTCCCGCTCCCATCCCGCCTGCGCCACCGAGCGTTCCGCATGAAGGTCGCCGTCCTCAAGGAGACGTTCCCAGGCGAGCGTCGCGTGGCGATCGTGCCCGGCGTGGTGCCGACGCTGGTCAAGGCGGGCGTCGAGGTGCTGGTCGAGTCGGGCGCCGGGGGCGGCACGGGCTACACCGACGAGGACTACCGCGTCGCCGGCGCCCGGGTCGTCTCCCGGGACGAGGCCTTCGGCGCCGACTGCGTGGTGGCGGTCCGCACCTGCGGCGCCTGCGGCGACTCCTGGTGCCACGATCTCGACCGGCTGCGGCCGGGCCTCGTCGTGATCGGCCTGTGCGACCCGCTGTCCACGCCCGACGCCTGCCGCCAGGCCGCCGAGAAGGGCGTCACGCTGTTCTCGCTGGAGCTCGTGCCGCGGATCACGCGGGCCCAGAGCATGGACGTGCTCTCGAGCCAGGCCAACATCGCCGGCTACCGGGCCGTGATCCTGGCCGCGGACACCCTGCCCCGCATCCTGCCCATGATGACCACCGCCGCCGGCACGCTCACTCCGGCCAAGGTGCTCGTCCTCGGCGCCGGCGTGGCGGGCCTGCAGGCGATCGCCACCGCCAAGCGGCTCGGCGCGCAGGTGAGCGCCTACGACGTGCGGCCGGCCGTCAAGGAGCAGGTGCAGAGCCTGGGTGCGAAGTTCGTCGAACTGCCGCTCGAGACGGGCTCGAGTGAGACGGCCGGCGGCTACGCCAAGGCCATGGGGGAGGAGTTCTACGCAAAGCAGCGGGAGCTCCTGGGCAAGGTCGTGGCCGACAGCGACGTCGTGATCTGCACCGCGTTGATCCCGGGCCAGAAGGCGCCGGTGCTGGTGACGCGCGACATGATCCAGCGGATGAAGCCGGGCAGCGTGATCGTCGACATGGCGGCCGAGCGGGGCGGCAACTGCGAGGGCTCGGTGGCCGACGACACCGTGATCGTGGACGGCGTGACCATCCTCGGGCCCACGAACCTGCCGGCCGAGGCGCCGGTCCACACGAGCCAGCTCTACGCGAAGAACGTGGTCACGTTCCTCATGCATCTCCTCAAGTCGGGCCTGCCCGACGTGTCCCGCGACGATGAAATCTGCCGCGACACGCTCGTGGCGACCGGCGGTCAGCTCGTGCATCCCAGGATCCGCGAGCGGGCCGGCCTGCCGCCGCTGGACCAGCCCGCGGCGGCGCCGGCCTGACACCCGCATCGGAACGCATCCATGATCGCAGCCTCCCTGCCGCTTGTGTTCGCCGACACGGCCACCGCCGACCCGGCCGCCACGTTCATCCGCCTCTTGACGGTGTTCCTGCTCGCGATGTGGGTGGGCTTCGAGGTGATCACCAAGGTGCCCCAGCGGCTCCACACGCCGCTCACGAGCGGCTCCAACGCGATCTCGGGGATCACGGCCGTGGGAGCGATCGTCGTCGCCGCGACCGTCGCGGCGGCCGGCTTCCGGTTCGGCAACGTGCTGGGCCTGCTGGCGGTGGCGCTCGCCATGATCAACGTGGCCGGGGGCTTCGTGGTCACCCACCGCATGCTCGAGATGTTCCAACCGAAGAAGAAGTGATGTCGAGCCAGGCCTGGATCAATCTCGCGTACCTCGCGGCCTCGATGCTGTTCATCGTGGCCTTCAAGCTCATGACCGGGCCGCGGACGGCCGTGCGCGGCAACTATCTCGGCGCCGCCGGCATGGCGATCGCGCTGGTCGCCGCCTGCTTCGAGCCCCACGTGCAGGAGACGTTCACCGCCCGGGGCGGCTGGCCGCTCGTGCTCGTCGGCCTGGCGGCCGCGGTCGGCGCCGGAATCGGCGCCACGATGGCGCTGAAGTATCCGATGACGGGCATGCCGCAGATGGTGGCGCTCTTGAACGGATTCGGCGGGGCGGCCTCCACGCTGGTGGCGGGCGCCGAACTCTGGAACGCGACGGCCGCGGCCCGCGACGCCGCCGCGCCGCTGCCCGCGTGGACCCAGTTCGCGATCGCCACCGCGCTCACCGGCCTCATCGGCGCCGTCACCTTCTGGGGCAGCCTCGTGGCCTTCGCGAAGCTCGAGGAACTGCCACGGTTCAAAAAGGCCTGGACGAACCCGAACCGCCACTGGATCAACCTCGGTCTCGGGATCGGCACGCTCCTCTTGCTCTGGGGCGTGTGCGCGAACCCGTCGTCGAACCTCCTCTTCTGGGCGCTCGTGGTCGTGGGCAGCGTGCTCGGCTGCACGCTCACGCTGCCGATCGGCGGCGCCGACATGCCGGTCGTGATCTGCCTCCTGAACAGCTACTCGGGCCTCGCCGCCGCGGCGGCCGGCGTCGTGATCGACAACGCCGTGCTCGTGATCGCCGGCTCGCTCGTGGGCGCGAGTGGACTCATCCTCACGGCGATCATGTGCCAGGCGATGAACCGCTCGCTCGTGGGCGTGCTCTTCGGCGGCCTGGGCACGACGGTGGCCGCCAACGCCGACGACGTCTACGCGGGCAAGGTGAAGAGCGCCTCGGCCGAGGAGATCGCGATGCTGCTCGAGGGCGCCGACCGCGTGGTGATCGTGCCGGGCTACGGCCTCGCCGTGGCCCAGGCCCAGCACGCCGTCCGCGAACTCGCGAACGCCCTCGAGAAGCGGGGCACGACGGTCGAGTACGCGATCCACCCGGTCGCGGGCCGGATGCCGGGCCACATGAACGTGCTCCTCGCCGAGGCCGACATCCCCTACGAAAAACTGCGGGAGATGGACGACGTCAACCCGACGTTCCCGGAGACCGACGTGGCGATCGTGATCGGTGCCAACGACGTCGTGAACTCGGCGGCCCGCACCGATCCCACGAGCCCGATCGCGGGCATGCCGATCCTCGACGTGGACAAGGCGAAGACGGTCGTCGTGGTGAAGCGGTCGCTCTCGCCGGGCTTCGCGGGCATCCCCAACCCGCTCTTCGCCGCCGACAACACGCTCATGTACTTCGCGGACGGCAAGAAGGCGATCCTCGACCTGACGGCGGCGTTGCAGCACGGCTGAATCGCCCCGCTCGGGGTTGCCCATGCCCCGTCGCCGGACGCTCGCTCCGGGCATCATGCCCTCCGCTCCCGCGATGCCGGCTGCGCTTCGGCATCCTGCCTGCGCTGGCCGCCCACGCCGGCTCTCAGGGCTATGGGCAACCCCTCGCTCCCTCCATGCAAACCCGGAGCGGAAGCGACGGGGCTCCGGGCTTCGCTGGCCGCCTAGGGAGCCAGCACGTCGGCCCAGAGCGAGTCGCTCACCAGCAGGCCGGCGCGGGTGAGGCAAACCGTCACACCGTCGTCCGTGGCCAGGCCCTGGGCGACCCAGTTCGCGATTACCGCGCCGGCGAGCGCGTCGAGGTCGAGGCCGCTCGCCACGCGGAAGGCGGCGCGGTCCACACCGGCGCGGCGGCGCAGGCCGACGACGAGTCGTTCGCGGGCGGCCGCCTCGTCGTCCATCGCGTCCGTGTCGCCGGTGAAGTCCCCACCGGCCAGCACCTTGTTCATCCAGGTGACCGGACTGCGGTGATTGGTGATCCGGGTGCGACCGTCGAACCGGGCCGCACCCGGCCCGAAGGCCTCCCAAGGGCGGCAGTCCCAGTAGGCCTCGTTGTGGCGGCAGCGGTGGCCGGGCCGGGCGAAGTTCGAGACCTCGTAGTGCTCGTAGCCCGCGGCCTCGAGCCGATCGATCGCCATCTCGAACATCGCCCGCTCGAGCCCCTCGTCGGCCGCGACGAGCATCCCCTTCGTGCGCAGGCCCTCGAACGCGGTGCCCTGCTCCCACGTGAGGCAGTAGACCGACACGTGCTCCGGCGTAAGAGCGACCACGGCGTCGAGGTCGCGCTCGACCGTGGCGAGCGTCTGATCCGGTGCCGCGGTCATGAGGTCCACGTTCACCGCGAGCCCGCGGTCGCGGAGGAGCCTCACGGCGCGGCGCACGTCGTCCGGCGCATGGTTCCGATCGAGTGACCGCAGCGTCTCCGCGTCGAGTGACTGTGCGCCCAGGCTCGCCCGCGTGACGCCGCAGGCCCGCGCCGCGTCGGCAAGCGCAGCCGTGACGTCCTCGGGATTGCACTCGATCGAGACCTCGGCTCCCGTCACCGGCCGGAGCTTTCCGTGCAGCAACTCGAACAGTCGCTCGAGCCCGTCGGGTCCCAGGTGCGACGGCGTGCCGCCACCGAGGTAGAGCGTGTCGACGTCGAGCGGCTCCCGGACTCGCCCCATCTCCGCGGCGAGCGCCGCGACATAGCG
>JBJTIV010000218.1:0-2576 GCA_046095145.1 Planctomycetaceae bacterium | reverse complement strand
CGTTGCTCGTGAACTCGCTCGTGACCACGGCCACCAGGGCCCCGACGGCCACGAGCGCGGGCGCCGCCCAGTCGCCGGCGGGGATCCAGCCGGTGATCGCCCGGCCCGCCGCGGCCGCCAGGCCCGTCGAGAAGCAGAGCTCGCCGAGCGCCAGGCCGCCGCCGTAAAGGAGCACGATGTCCCAGTCGATCCGGGCCTCGGACCACGACACGGCCCGGCGGCGGCGGCCGTCGATGCGGTCGCCCGGCAGGATGAAGAGCAGGACCGCCCCGACGAGCGCCGCCACGCCCTCGGGCAGCCGGGCCTTGCACCAGCGGAAGGCGGGGTCGTCGGGCCCGCGCACGGCGAGCACCACGCCCGGCACGACCCACAACACCACGGTGATCGCGAAGGCCAGCGCCGTCGACCGCTGCCCGGTCGTCCAGGGCCCGAGACGGGCCCGCTCGCCAGCCACGTAGGCGGTGACGCCGTCGAGCCGCTCGACGCCCGCGGGAAACAGCCGCGCGAGCACCGCCACGCACACGCTGCCGAGGATCGCCACCACCGGCAGGCCCACCGCGCACCAGCCGGGAAACGAGACGGGCACGCCGAGTTCGTCGCGGATGAACTTCAGGCCGATCAGGTTCGTGGGCGTGCCGATCGGCGTGGCCAGGCCGCCGATCGACGCCGCGAAGGCGATGCACAGGAACAGCCCCGTGGCGAAGGCGGGGTCGGGCCCGCGGCCGCTCCGCCGGCCGGCCGCCTCCACGGCGCCCAGGATGCCCGAGACGATCGCCAGCATCATCGCCGCCGTCACCGTGTTCGACACGAAGGCGCTGATCAGGATCGACACCAGGGCCACCGCCGCCAGCACCCGCACCGGTCGCTCGCCGACCCACGGCACGGAGAGCACCGCGTAGGCCAGCCGCCGGTCGATGCCGTGGATGCGGATCGCCTCGGCCAGCAGGAACGACCCGATGAACAGGAAGATGAGCGGGTCGGCGAACGGCCGCAACACCTCCTCCGCCGGCGCCACGCCCGCGACCACGCAGGCCGCCGCCCCGAGCAGGGCCGTGACCGCCAGCGGCAGGGCCTCGGTGAACCAGAGCGCCACGACGACCGCGACGATCACCGCGAGCCGCTGCGCTTCCGGGGTGAGATCCATGGGGCGGAGTGTAACCGCCGCGGATGCCCCGACACCGTCGTGCGCCACGCGTGTTGGCTGGTCACATGGAAGCCCCGAGCACACGTGTTGATGGTGCGCGCATGGCTTGTGGAAGCCCCCGGCGGCAGCTGGGGGACTCCGGGTGGCCCCGGTTCCCGGTCCCCATGCGGATCGGGCGCAGACGCCGAAAATCCCGCGACGTCATGGGCCTGGCAGACGGGCTCCGCCGCGACGCGGTGTCCCCGGGCTTCCGCCCCGGGGCTTGCCTGCAACAGCAGGCCCCCGCGGCGAACCTCGGCTTCGCACCGCCTGCCCACGCGAACACCGGCAGGCTGCCGGTGTTCGCGTGCAGCGAGTCGTCACCAGGTCTTGCCGAGCGCCGCCTGGGCCGCGGCGAGGCGGGCCACCGGCAGGCGGAACGGCGAGCAGCTCACGTAGTCGAGGCCCACGTGGTGGCAGAACACCACCGAGTGCGGATCGCCGCCGTGCTCGCCGCAGATGCCGAGCTTGATGTCGGGCCGGCCCTTCCGCCCCTTCGCCACCGCGATCTCCATGAGCTGGCCCACGCCGGTGGCGTCGATCGACGCGAACGGGTTGGCCTTGAAGATGCCCTCGTCGGTGTACTTCTGCAGGAACGAGCCCATGTCGTCGCGGCTCATGCCCAGGCAGGTCTGCGTCAGGTCGTTCGTGCCGAAGGAGAAGAACTCGGCGGTCTCGGCGATCTCGTCGGCCGTGAGCGCCCCCCGCGCGATCTCGATCATCGTGCCCACGAGGTACTTGATCTTCTGCCCCGTCTCCTTCTGCACCTCCTCGGCCACCCGGTGCACGATCGCCACCTGGTTGTCGAGCTCCTTCTTGAAGCCCACCAGCGGGATCATGATCTCGGGCCTCACCTTGACGCCGTCCTTCTGCACCTTGGCGGCGGCCTCGAACACGGCGCGGGCCTGCATCTCCGAGATCTCGGGATAGCTGATGCCCAGACGGCAGCCGCGATGGCCGAGCATCGGGTTGAACTCGTGCAGCGCGTGGACGCGGGCCTTCACCTTCTCCACCGACACGCCGAGCTTCCGGGCGAGGTCCGCCTGGGCGGCCTCGTCGTGGGGCACGAACTCGTGCAGCGGCGGGTCGAGGAACCGGATCGTGGCCGGCCGGCCCTCGAGGGCGCGGAAGATGCCCTCGAAGTCGTCCCGCTGGTAGGGCAGGAGCTTGGCCACCGCCCGCCGCCGGGCCTCCTCGGTCTCCGAGAGGATCATCTCCCGCATCGCGTCGATGCGGTCGCCCTCGAAGAACATGTGCTCGGTGCGCGTGAGGCCGATGCCCTCGGCGCCGAAGGCGATCGCCTGCCGCACCTGCTCGGGCGTGTCGGCGTTGGTGCGGATGCCGAGCTTCCGATGCTTGTCGGCGAGCTTCATGATGAACTCGTAGTACTGGA
>JBJTIV010000217.1:0-7664 GCA_046095145.1 Planctomycetaceae bacterium | reverse complement strand
CCCCGCGGGCCCCCCCACACCCGCCACCCCGGGCGCGGGGGGGGGGCCCCCCCCGGCGGGGCGGGGCCCCGGCACGGTACCCGACGAATCCCGGCGACTAGTGGTGGCCGCCGTTGTGACCCAGGGCCTTGATGCCGTTGTAGGCCACGAGGCCGAACCCGACCTTGTTGATCACGTCGGCGATGTTGTAGACGATCTCGCGAAGCTCCTCGTTCCCCGAACGGGCCATCAGGAAGCCGATCGGGTAGATGGCCCAGCCCACGAGCACGAACAGCCGCATCGTCTCCAGCGCCTTGGCGAGCGGAGCCGGGGCCTCCGAGATCGCTTGACCAAGTTGCAGATAGAGAACGCCCACGATCAGCGCCTCGCACACGCACGACACGATGAAGAACGTCCACCACCGCTCCGAGTTCACCGGCGAGGTCTCGGCGATGAAGGCCGTGACGATCATCGCCACGTCCAGGATCACCAGTTGCCAGAAGAACTTGGCGCCCTTCTCGCCCATCCGCAGCAAGAGCGGGAATTTCACGAGCAACAGCGGCGTCGTGAACAGCCAGTCGACGTAGCGCAGGGCCGTCGGGAACTGGCCGCCCGAATTCTTGTAGACCTCCGTCATCTTCAGGTAGTGGAAGCAGGCGATCGCGCAGATCAGGCCGGCCACCACCATCGCGCTGCGATAGGCGGGATCGACGTTGTCACGAAGCAGGAAGAAGTAGAGGGCGCCGGCGCCCATGGCGACCGTGCCGGCGAAGAAGAGATACAGCGTCAGCGACTTGAGGAGCGGATTCGCCGCGAAATTCATCGACAGCGCGGCCGTGTCCGTCGCAGCGGCCAGGAGGGCAATCATGGTCGTTCTCCGGGGGTGATGCCACGGCCCACCGGGGGACCGCGGCGGAAGTGCGGCGGGCCAGCGCCCGTCGCGGAAAGCGATTCGAACCTCGGCACGACGAGTGCCGCCAACTCGGTCCGCCGGGGAGCGCAGCGGTGGATGCTTCGGCAGGATCCGTACCGGGAAAAGCCCCCCGGAAACCGCGACAAGTATGCCTGTTCCGCGGGCGGCGGCAATGCGAGTCGCGCCGGTGATCACAAAGCCACCTGGATCGGACCGCTGAGCGTGCCAAATATGCTGGTTTTCCTGGTCTTTCGCGATTCCGGGCCGCTCCCTGCCCGGCCGGACCGATCCGGACGCCGGGCGGCCACCTGCCTCACGCCTAAGGCGG
Source organism: Planctomycetaceae bacterium (assembly GCA_046095145.1). Classification (GTDB taxonomy): domain Bacteria; phylum Planctomycetota; class Planctomycetia; order Pirellulales; family UBA1268; genus QWPN01. The sequence continues at coordinate 6,444 of JBJTIV010000217.1, read as the reverse complement.
TGCCGCGGCCGGCGCGACCCGCGGCGCCGCGTCGAGCAGTTCCGCGAACACCGGCCGCAGGACCGCGGCCCGCCGGGCGTTGCCCTCGACGCTGGGGTGCAAGAGATCGGCGACGAAGCAGGCGGGGTCGGGCTTGCCGTCGGACCCGAGGAAGTCCGCGCTCGCGTCGAGGTACCGCAGACGGTCGTCGCCAGCCGACTCGATGAACGCCCGCACCGCCGCGTTCGCGGCCCGCTGCCGGTCGATCTGCTCCCACCGCTTGATGCTCGGTGCGATGGCGAGGAACACGATCGTGGCCTCCGGCGCCGTCGCCCGCAGGTTGCCGACGAGCCGCTCGAACGAGTCGCGGACCTCCGCGGTGGTCGCGCCGGCGTTGATGTCGTTGGTGCCGGCCGAGATCACGACGGCGCAGGGCTCGGCGGCGGCCAGGAGCCGGGGGGCGAAGTCGGCCAATTCGGCGAGCCGGCAGCCGCCCACGCCCCGCGCCTCGACGTGCATGCCCGGGAAGTCGGTCTCGAGCGTGTCCCAGAGCCGGATGTTCGACGACCCGAGGAGCCAGATGCCGCCCGGCGCCGGCGGGTGTTCCCGGTCGCGGTCCTCGAAGGCGGCGATCGCCGACTCCCACCGGGCGGGCTCGGGCGCACCGTGGGCGACCGTCGCGAGCACCGCGGCGGCGACGACGAGCAGGACGGTACGGTGCATGTGACGTCTCCGGTGGAACGAGACCCACCGGCCATCACCATAACCGCCCCAAGGAGCCCCGACATCCGCCGTGGTATCCTGCCCCACCCACTCTCCGCCGCGATCGAGCGAGACCCTCCATGCAGTTTCCCGCGCCGGGCACCCGCACGCAGCGCTGGACGCTGTCCGGCAACCTCTGCGACCCGGTGGCCCGGCGGATCCGGCCCGCCACGGTGACCGTCTCGAACGGGCGGATTGCGGCGCTGACCTGGGACTCGATCGAGCACGACGTCTGGATCATGCCGGGCTTCGTCGACTCCCACGTGCACGTTGAGAGCTCGCTCCTGCCCCCCTGCGAGTTCGCCCGGCTGGCCGTCGCGCACGGCACGGTGGCCACGGTCTCCGATCCCCACGAGATCGGCAACGTGCTCGGCATCGCCGGCGTGGAGTGGATGCTCGACCAGGCGAAGCGGTCGCCCTTCAAGTTTTGCTTCGGAGCACCCTCGTGCGTGCCCGCCACGGCCTTCGACCGCGCGGGAGCCGCGATCGACTCGGCCGGCGTGGCCGCCCTGCTCGACCGCCGCGACGTCGGCTACCACTCGGAGATGATGAACTATCCGGGCGTCGAGGCGGGCGATCCAGGGGTGCTGGCGAAGATCGCCGCCGCGAAGGCCCGCGGCAAGCCCGTGGACGGCCACGCCCCGCAGCTCCGTGGTGCCGACCTCGCCGCCTACGTGGCCGCCGGCATCACGACCGACCACGAATGCGTGTCGCTCGCCGAGGCGCTGGAGAAGCTCGACCTGGGCATGACGATCCAGATCCGGGAGGGCTCCGCGGCGCGGAATTTCGACGCGCTGGCCGGTCTCATCGACTCGCATCCCGACCGCTGCATGTTCTGCAGCGACGACAAGCACCCCGACACGCTCGTCACGGGACACATCGACGTCCTCGTCCGCCGGGCCCTGGCCCGCGGCAGCGACCTGTTCGACGTGCTGCAGGCCGCCTGCGTCAATGCCGTGCGGCACTACCGGCTCCCGGTGGGGCTGCTCCAGCTCGGCGACCCGGCCGACTTCATCGTGGTGGACGACCTGAAGACGCTCGGAATCCGTGCCGTCGTGGTCGACGGCGACGTGGCGGCGCTCGACGGCACCTGCCACTGGCCGCGGGTGGAGTGCGACACGCCCAACACGTTCGCGGCGCGGCCCACGTCGCCGGCCGACTTCGAGATCCGCGTGGCCGCCGCCGACCGCGCGCGGCCCGTGCGCGTGATCGAGGCCCTCGACGGCCAGATCGTGACGGGCGCGACGACCGGCAGGCCGCGGATCGAGGGCGACCGCATCCTCCCCGACCCGGCGGCCGACCTCCTGCTCATCGCGGTCGTCGACCGCTACGCGGACCGGCCGCCCGCGCTCGGGCTGGTGCGGAACTTCGGCCTCGCGCGGGGCGCGATCGCGTCGAGCGTGGCCCACGACTCGCACAACATCGTGGCCGTGGGCGCGAGCACCGCCGAGGTGGCCCGCGCGGTGAATCTGGTCATCGAGGCCCGGGGCGGCCTGGCGGCGGTGGGCGACGGCCGCGAGCTGCTCCTGCCGCTGCCGATCGCGGGGCTGATGAGCGACCGGCCGGGTGCCGAGGTGGCCGCCCGCTACGTGGAGCTCGACCGGTTCGCGAAGGATCTCGGGTCGCGGCTCGGCGCCCCGTTCATGACCCTGGCGTTCATGGCGCTGCTCGTGATCCCGGCCCTCAAGCTCGGGCCCGACGGCCTGTTCGACGTGCGCACCTTCCGACCCATCGGCCTGTTCGCCGATTGAGTGAGTCCCCGATGCCCCCGATCCGACAGCCGCGCCGCCTGCCGCCACCCCGGACGCCGTGGCTGGCCGCCGCGCTCGCCCTGCTCGCGACGGGGGCACGGGCCGACGCCCCGTGGGCGCAGTGGCGCGGGCCCGCGCGCGACGGATTCGTGGCCGCCGACGCAGAGCCCTGGCCCGACGGGCTCGACGACTCGCGGCTCGCGAAGCGCTGGCGGGTCGAACTCGGGCCCGGCTACTCCGGCCCGGTGATCGCCGGCGACGCCGTGATCGTCACCGAGACCCGCGACAAGCAGACGGAGCACGTGCGGGCCCTCGATCGGGCGACAGGCAAGGAGCTCTGGCAGGCCTCGTGGGAGGGCTCGATGAAGGTGCCCTTCTTCGCCGCCTCCAACGGCTCGTGGATCCGCTCCACGCCCTGCGTGGACGGCGACCGCGTCTTCGTGGCGGGGATGCGCGACGTGCTCGCGTGCCTCGACGTCGCCACCGGCCGCGAGCTCTGGCGGGTCGACTTCGTGAAGGATCTCGACAGCCCGCTCCCCGCCTTCGGCTTCGTGTCGAGCCCGCTGGTGATCGGCGACCACGTGTTCGTGCAGGCCGGCGCCGGCTTCGTGAAGCTCGAGAAGGCCACCGGCAGGATCGTCTGGCGGGTGCTCGACGACGGCGGCGGGATGATGGGCAGCGCGTTTTCCTCGCCCTATCCGACCGTGCTCGGCGGCGTGCCGCAGATCCTGGTGCAGACCCGCGAGGAGCTCGCCGGCGTCGACCCCGAGCGGGGCACGGTGCTCTGGAAGACGAAGGTCGAGGCCTTCCGCGGCATGAACATCGTCACGCCCACCGTCCACGACGGGAAGGTGTTCACCACGAGCTACGGGGGCGGGTCGTGGCTGTTTTCCGTCGACCCGGCCCGCGCGGAGAAGCCCGTGGAGCAGGTGTGGCGCAACAAGATCCAGGGCTACATGTCGACGCCGCTGGTGATCGGCGACCACGCCTACGTGCACCTGCGCAACCAGCGGTTCGCCTGCCTCGACCTGGCCACCGGCAAGGAGGCCTGGATCACCACGCCCTTCGGCCGCTACTGGAGCCTGGTCGCGCGGGGCGACCGCATCCTCGCGCTCGACGAGACCGGCGACCTGCGGCTCATCCGGGCCACGCCGGAGAAGTACGACCTCGTCGGCACGTCGAAGGTGGCGGCCGAGGAGAGCTGGGCCCACCTCGCGGTCGAAGGCGACGAGCTCTACGTCCGCGACCTCGAGGGCCTCACGGCGCTGGAGTGGAAGTGACGGGCGGACGGCGGCGGAACCACTTGGCCACCTCGACGACCGTCACCGGCACCAGCGCCAGGCCCAGCACGACGACCCAGTCGGGGCCGGGATGCGCCGTCACCTCGAACACCGGCTGGGTGTAGGGCACGGTGACCACGGCCACCTGGAGCAGCCCCGACACCGCGATGGCCGCCAGCAGCCAGGGATTGCCCAGGAAGTCGAGCTCCGGCGCGGTCCGCCGCTCGCTCCGGCAGCCGATCGCGAAGCACAGCTGCGCGAAGGCGGCCACGCAGAACGTGAGCGTCTGCGCGTGGGCCAGCCGGGCCGGGTCGCTCCGCCACGCCCACCAGAAGGCGCCGAGCACCACCGCCGCCACGAGTGCCCCGTGGACGACGATGAGCACGCCCTCGCGCCGGGGGATCACCGACTCCCGCGGCGGCCGCGGCGGCCGCTGCATGAGGTCGCGCTCCGGGGGCTCGACGCCCAGGGCCAGCGCCGGCAGCCCGTCGGTCACGAGGTTGAGCCACAGGATCTGGATGGCCGTCAGTGGCGCCGGCCAGCCGAGCACCGCCGCCACGAACATCACGAGCACCTCGCCGGCGTTGCAGGCCAGCAGGTAGTGGATGAACTTCCGCACGTTGTCGTAGATGCCCCGTCCCTCCTCCACGGCCGCCACGATCGAGGCGAAGTTGTCGTCGGTGAGCACCATGTCGGAGGCCTCCTTGGTGACGTCGGTGCCGGTGATGCCCATGGCGATGCCGATGTCGGCCGCCTGCACCGCCGGCGCGTCGTTGACGCCGTCGCCCGTCATCGCCACCACCTCACCCTGCCCCTCCCAGGCCTCGACCACCCGCAGTTTGTGCTCGGCCGAGACCCGCGCGTAGACGGGGATCGAGCGGACCTCCGCGGCCAGCCGCCCGGGCGGCATGGCGTCGAGTTCTGCGCCGGTCACCGCCCGGCCCGTCGCGTCCGCGATGCCCAGCTCGCGGGCGATCGCCAGCGCCGTCGCCGGATGGTCGCCGGTGATCATCACCGGGCGGATGCCGGCCGACTGGCAGCGTCGCACGGCCCGCCGCGCCTCCTCGCGCGGCGGGTCGATCATGCCGGCCAGGCCGAGCCACACGAGGTCGCGCTCGGCGCGGTCGGGCTCCGCGTCGACCGCCTCGTCGGCGGGCAGGTCGCGGCAGGCCAGGGCCAGCACGCGCAGGGCGCGGTCGGCCATCCCGGCCGCGAGCCCGAGGATCTCGCGGCGGCGGTCGTCGGTGAGGGGCACGGCCGCGCCGCCCCGCAGTTCGGCGGAGCACCGGGGCACCACGGCCTCAGGAGCCCCCTTCGTCTCGAGCACGCGGCCGCCGTCGCGGCGCCGCACCACCACGCTCATCCGGCGGCGGTCGGAATCGAACGGGATCTCGAAGATCACGGGCTCCGCCGGGTCGTGCCCCGCCACGCCCCCCTTGAGCGCCGCCACCACGAGCGCGCCCTCGGGCGGATCGCCCACCACCCGCCAGCCGCCGCCGTCGACACCCGGCTCCACCCGGGCGCTCGTGCACCGCGCGGCCACGGTGAGCAGGCGGTGGAGGTCGGGCGCGGCGGCCACGTCCACCGCCCGCTCGCGGTCGCGGGCCCGCGAGCCGCCCGGCTCGGCCGCGGGGAGGAACTCGCCGTGCGGCGCGTAGCCGGCGCCGGTCACGCGGAAGCCGCCTGCCGCGGTCGTGATCTCCCGCACGGTCATCTCGTTGCGGGTGAGCGTGCCGGTCTTGTCGGAACAGATCACCGTCACGCTGCCCAGGGTCTCCACGCTCGGCAGCCGGCGCACCAGCGCGTTGCGCCGGGCCATCCGCTGCAGGCCGATCGCGAGCACGAGCGTGACGACCGCGGGCAGGCCCTCCGGCACCGCCGCCACCGCGAGGCTCACGGCCCGCAACAGCACGGCCCCGAGGCCGCCCGTCCGCCACAACTCGAACGGCCCCCCGCCCCGCCACACCTCGATCAGGAAGATCACGCCGACCACCACGAGGCAGACCCCGATGAGCACGCGGCCGAGCTGGCCGAGCCGGCGCTGCAGCGGCGTGGGCTCCGCGTCGCCCCGCTCGAGAAGGCCCGCGATGCGGCCGAGTTCCGTGGCCATGCCGGTCGCCACGACGACGGCGGCCCCGCGGCCCGCCGCGACGACGGTGCCGGCGTGGACCATGCTCCGCCGATCGCCGAGCGGCAGCGCCTCCGGCAGCGGCCCGTCGGCCGCCTTCGCCACCGGCTCGCTCTCGCCGGTGAGCGCCGACTCCTGCACGGCCAGCGAGAAGGCCTCGACGAGCCGCGCGTCCGCCGGCACGCTGTCGCCCGCCTCGAGCTCGATGCGGTCGCCGGGCACCACGTCGCGCGCCGGCACGACCCGTGCGTGGCCGTCGCGGACCACGCGGGCGCCCGGCGCCGCCAGCCGCTCGAGCGCGGCCAGCGCCCGCACGGCCCGCTGCTCCTGCACGAAGCCGATCACCGCGTTGACGAGCACGATCGCCAGGATCGCCGCCGCATCGGCGAGGTCGCCCAGCGCGGCGGCGATCCCGGCCGCCGCGAGCAGGAGGCAGATCACGAGTACGCGAACCTGCCGCAGGAACCGCCGCCCCCAGGGCTCGGTCCGGGCCTCGCGGAGGGCGTTGGGCCCGTGGGTCGCGAGCCGCCGGTCGGCCTCGCCT